>CAZYIJ010000039.1:0-15725 GCA_964647425.1 uncultured Anaerolineaceae bacterium | reverse complement strand
CATCGCAACTATCGGGCAATGTAAGCTTCACAAAAGGTAATATCTCCGATAAAACGATGCTCTGGACGCTGCTTCAAGATGTTGATTGTGTCTTTCACTTGGCAGCAAGGGTATCCGTCCCAGAGTCAACGCTTTTTCCAAGCGGGTACAACCATGTCAACGTAAGCGGCACTGTCACTCTGATGGAAGCCGTCCGCGATACACGGGTAAAGCGCGTTGTGCTGGCTTCTTCTGGTGCTATTTATGGCGACCAGACTCAAATCCCATACAAAGAAAGCTACGAAGTCAAACCTCGCTCACCTTACGCCGTTTCAAAATTAGCTGCTGAACATTACGTCCGCACAATCGGTCTGCAGGCTGGTGTTGAAGCAGTCTGTCTACGTATTTTCAATGCCTATGGTCCAGGTCAGCGCATTCCTTCGTCCCATCCACCAATCATTCCCAGTTTTGTGAGAAACGCACTGAGCAACAGTTCTGTTGTGATCCATGGAGACGGTAAACAAACACGCGATTACATCTATATTGACGACCTTGTCAATGCGATGGTCACCGCTGCCACAGCTGTTGGGGTTGACCAGGAAGTAATTAACATCGGCAGTGGTGTTGAAACCAGCGTGTTAGAGCTGGTACGCCTGGTACGCCAGGTTACGGGCAAGAAACCGGAAGAAATTTTCAACCCGCACAAAGCAGGCGGAACAGACCGGATGTGTGCTGATATCAGTAAAGCTTGCGAAAAACTCAATTTTCTACCGATGGTGCCTCTGGAAACCGGACTTCGTCTGACCATGGAAAGCCTCGCGTCCAAAAAAGTAGTCAATGGGTAAATGATAGAAGCTGCTTTTTTCGAACGTCCCGCTCCGCTTGTGGCGCCAGATTTGATTGGGAAAAAGTTAGTGCGCATTCAAGATGGCCAGCGTCTGGCGGCAATAATTATTGAAACTGAAGCTTACCAGGGTCAGGATGACCTTGCCTGCCATGCCCATGTCGGCAAAACCAACCGCAACCAGGTGATGTTTGGAGAGCCTGGCAGAGCTTACATTTATTTCACCTATGGCATGCACTGGCTGCTCAACATTGTTACAGACCAGGCGGATGTTCCTGCGGCAGTGCTCATTCGGTCTGTCTTTCCGCTGGAAGGGCTGGAAACCATGGCGCTCAACCGACCCAGGCAAGCCTATAGCAGCCATTGGCTTAACGGTCCTGCCAAGCTTACCCAGGCATTAGGCTTGGACGGCAGGATGAACGGCTATAGGCTCGGTAAGCCGAAAAGTGAGTTATCTATTGAAAACGGTATCATTGTTCCAGGCAATCAGGTAAAATCAAGCCCTCGAGTTGGCTTGGGGAAAACGCCCGAGCCATGGCTCTCGCTGCCGTGGCGCTGGAATTTGGAATGGCAGCAGGCTAAAGAATTGATAAACAAGGATATGGATTAGAAATATGCTTTTCTCAAAGAAAAAAGACACACCCGTTTTCGTTCCCGATACCACCAAAAGTCAGATCACCTCTGTGATCGGACCAGGAATCAACTGGCTGGGCGATCTGCGAGGTAGAGGCGGAGTTCGCGTTGAAGGCACAATTACTGGTGAAATCGCCCTTTCCGGGATGATCGTAGTAGGGGAAACCGGGCTGGTGGAGTGTGAGCAACTAAAATCTGATACAGTGATCGTTGCTGGCACGGTTAAGGGGAATATCATCTGTCAAAAACTCGAAATTCGCTCGAGCGGCAAAGTATGGGGAGACGTGGTGACAACCTCATTCAGCAGCGAAGATGGCGCATTCTTCCGTGGTCAAATGCGCATGGAAGAGAAAATTGAACCCGTTGAACCTCCAGTAGAAACGGTTTTCGACGAAGAAAGTCCCCAAAGCAAAACTGAACTGATTGATGACGGCAATTAATGCCCAGAACCATCGATACTAAGTTTTAGGGATTATCGCTATTATATTAAATTCAATAAATCCTTTACGATCACCCTTCGATTAATTCTGCTTCAAAGGTGATCTCCAATCCCGCCAAAGCCACAGAAACCGGGCATCCTTCCTTGCCAGCCTTGGCGATCTCTTGAAACTCATCGTTAGAAATCCCTGGCACAAACGCCTTGCACACCAGGTGACTGCTCACGATTCGTGTCTTTCCCTCAATTCTTCGTAAGGCGATATGCGCTGTTACCTCGATCTTTTCCGCGGTATAACCAGCACGTACAAGCCCCGAACTAACTGACATTGCGTAGCATCCGGCGTGTGCAGCTCCTAATAACTCTTCCGGATTGGTTCCGCTGCCCTCTTCAAAGCGGGATGAGTAGCTGAACTGTCCGTTATAATCCGCAAAATGCACTGTGCCTTTGTCGGTTTGTGTATCTCTTTGCCAAATTGCTGTCGCTTTTCTATCTGTCATGTTTGATCCCTTTCTGTGTTGGTTATTATGAATTAAGGCAATGATAAACCATTAAAACAACAAGCCGGCATTTTGTAACCGGCTTGTAATCGCAATAGAAAATCTAAAACCTAAACCCAGCCTCTTAACTTCATAGCTTTGACAACTTTATCGATCGCGACCATGTATGCCGCATCGCGCATGTAGACATTTTTGCTTAAAGCCATCTGAATAACTGAATCAAAGGCGCTGGTCATGATAAGATCCAGGCGGGTTTGAACTTCTTCTTTAGACCAGTAGAAGTTTTGGTCATTTTGGACACCTTCCATATAAGAAACAGTCACACCACCAGCGTTGCAGAGGAAGTCAGGAATAAGAAAAATATTCCTTTCCATCACAATTTTGTCGGCTTCAATTGTGGTCGGTCCGTTTGCGGCTTCAGCCAGGATCTTAACTTGCGGGCTGATTTTATTGACTGTCTCGTTGTTAATTTGACCCTCAAGCGCAGCTGGGATAAGCACATCAACGTCTTTGCTCAACCAGGCGTCACCATCTTCAATCAGATATCCCGCTTCCTGAGCATTTTCTTTATTGATCGTGCCATACTGATCCGTGATGGTCTTCAAGAAGACTGGGTCTATCCCATCTTCTTTTGTAAAGGTGTAGGATTTTCTTTCAGCCCTATCCCAACAAGAAACACTGAGTACTTTACCGCCCAGGAAATTAATAAAACCGATCGCGGCATATTGAGCTACATTTCCAAAGCCCTGGATCGAGGCTGTCGTGTTGGCAGAATCGATACCAAGGCGTTTCATCGCTTCGCGGACCGTGAAAATAACACCAAATCCAGTTGCCTCAGTACGGCCTTCCGAGCCGCCTCCGCCCAAGGGCTTGCCAGTAATGACACCAGGGGTGTAATCGCCTACGATGGAGGAATATTCGTCCATCATCCAACCCATCATCTGGGGGGTAGTGCCAACATCAGGAGCCGGGATGTCCTTGCGGGGACCAATATTCTTCCACATTGCTTTTACATAACCACGAACCAGTCGTTCCTTTTCACCGTCTGAGAGGGTTGAAGGGTCAACATCGACACCACCCTTACCGCCACCGAGGGGGATATCAGCAACAGCACATTTCCAGGTCATCCACATAGACAGGGCACGCACGGTGTCTGCTGTCTCACCAGCGGCGAAACGTAAACCGCCCTTATTGGGACCACGGGAATCGTTGTGTTGAATGCGATAAGCCTGAAAAACCCGGATTTTGCCGTCATCCATACGAACAGGAATGCGGAAGTGGAACTCGCGCATCGGCCAGCGCAAAAAATCACGTACAGACTGGTCTAACTCGAGTTCGTCGGCGACTTTGTCAAACTGAGCTTGCGCCATTTCAAAAGCATTTGTACTACCTGACATTAAACTCTCCTTTGGATAATAGAATGGATTGGGTATATAGAACAAAACGAGCGCAACATTTAGCAGCCCGTAGGTGGTTAGAGTGAGGTCTATGATTTTCGGTGAGTGACATCCTTTGCCTCAAATTATGATGATTAACCTTATCCCAAAAATGGTCTTTGGTCAAGATGAATAAGCCCGTTTCAACAAATTTCATCCTTTTCCTTGTCTGCCAAGGCAAGCAGATGGCTGCTTTCAACCTTATTCGAGGCTGAATGATATAATACAAAAAATCCAGTAGAGAGAAAGAGGTCACTATGAGTTGCTGCTGCAACAAAAAAGAAATAATTCTTTGCGAGAAGGCACCCGCTGCGATTGGTCCTTATTCTGTCGCTGTCTCCACCGATTCGCTGGTTTTTATTTCGGGTCAGTTAGGGTTGGATAAAGAAACCGGTAATTTGGTTGCTGGAGGGATTCAGGCTCAAACCCGGAAAGCACTTGAGAACATGCAATTAATCCTCGAAAGTGCTGGCTTGAGCATGGAGAACGTGGTAAAAACAACCGTATTTTTGCTCGATATGGGTCAATTCTCAGAGATGAATGCAGTCTATGCTGAATTTTTCACCAACGACTTCCCTGCCCGTTCTGCCATCCAGGTTGCAGGATTGCCAAAAAATGGCATCGTCGAAATTGAGGCTATCGCGATGAAACCTTATGACAACGATGATGAAAAGGATTGCTGCCACTAACAATTGGCAGATTATCGACCATTCATGAGTCCGCTAGTATCCATAATTATTCCTTGCCGTAATGAGGAAAAAACGATACACCAGGTGCTGGAAGCCCTCCATCAACAAAGTTTTCCATTAGAAGACATGGAGGTTGTCATTGCAGATGGTTTTTCAACTGACGGCACCAGGAAGGCGATCCACTCTTTTAGCGAGGCCCATCCGGATATTTCCCTGCGCTTGGTCGATAACCCCAAACAAATAATACCTGCGGGACTCAACACCGCTATCAAAGCTTCAAAAGGAGAGGTCATCGTACGCATTGACGCACATTCCCTCCCCAATTCTGACTATGTCCAGCGCTGTGTTGACGCGCTTATGCAGGATAAAGCTGACAACGTTGGCGGCGTCTGGATGATCAGCCCACAAAATAATAGTTGGGTCGCGCGCTCCATTGCTGCCGCGGCAGCCAACCCATTTGCAGTTGGTGATGCCCATTATCGCTTCACAGATAAAGCGGCTTATGTTGATACCGTTCCCTACGGCTCATATAAGCGGGAGCTTTTTAACCAGGTTGGTTTTTTTGATGAAAACTTACTCGCGAACGAAGATTACGAATTCAACACTCGAATTCGTCAGTCTGGTGGTCGCATCTGGCTGGATCCCGCTATCCAATGTACCTACTTTGCCCGACCTACGCTCTCAGCCCTTGCGAAGCAATATTGGGGTTACGGCTTCTGGAAAGCACAAATGCTCAAGCGCTATCCCGAAACTTTGCGTTGGCGCCAGGCATTACCTCCTCTATTCGTTTTAGGCTTGATCGTCCTGGTTTTGGCAGGCATCTTCTGGCAGCCAGCCTGGCTTGTCCTGGCTGTTGTCTTCGGGCTTTATCTGTTAATTCAACTGATTCCAGCTTTCAGCATCTCCAGTAAACTTAAAGATGCCTCTTTGAGCATTGGGATTGTTCTTGCAACGTTGGTTATGCATATTTCCTGGGGGACCGCACTAATCGTGGGGTTATTTTCTCATCCTGACAGGAAGTTATTATGAAAGAAAATTTGGTCAACCCATCTACAGAGAAATTTCGATTTGAGCACAATGAGCAAGGTCCTTTGCTCATACTTGGAGATTTCTTTACAGCCTTGCTTGCTCTTGCCATTGCATTATTGATTTGGGCAAAAGGGGACGCCTGGCTGGGGCTCTCGGTAGAATTCCTGCGAACGCGTATTCCGGGTTGGTTCTATCTTCTTCCCCTGCTCTGGATGGTTTTAATGGCTGATTCTTACGATATTCGCAAAGCTGGCAACTTACGGTCCACGCTCAAGACTCTCAGTATCTCGCTGATCGCCTCAGCTTTCATCTACCTTGCAGTTTATTTTGCTTCTGAGCCTAACAGTCTGCCTCGATTTGGGGTCGCACTTTTTCTGATTCTTGTAGCTCTTTTTACCTTTTTTTGGAGACTGCTCTATATTCGTCTTTTTACCTCAGCCAGTCTCCAAAAACGCGCTCTGATTATTGGTGCTGGTCGGGCAGGCACTGCCCTTGCCCAAATAGTGTCAGAACAAGATCCTCCCCCATTCACATTGGTCGGACTGATCGACGATGACCCCGAAAAACATGGCATGGATATCGAAGGTTTTCCCGTACTCGGTGATCACACCCATCTGTCTGAAATAGTTGAAATCCAGAACATCACTGATTTGATTCTCGCTATCTCCAACGAGATGAGCCATGGTATGTTCCAAACCATCCTCACAGCTCAGGAAAGAGGGATGAACATGGCTACCATGCAGGAAACCTACGAATCTCTCACCAATCGCGTGCCTATTTCTTTACTGGAGTCAGATTGGGTCATCCGTTCCTTCATCGAAAGGAAACCAACCAGCGGGTTATACCGTTTAACAAAACGCTTTATAGACCTGATTTTCAGCTTAGTAGGTATGGCAGCTCTTGCAATTCTTTTCCCGATTCTTGTAGTACTCATTCGCCTTGATTCGAAGGGACCGATCATTTTCAAACAAACCCGCCTCGGTCGGGGAGGAAACCCATACACGATTCTTAAATTCCGCACCATGAAAGACAATCAAGATATGGTGCGAGAAGCTCTTGTAACTTCCACAAATGATCCCCGTGTGACTCGCATCGGTCGCTTCCTTCGCAAAACTCACTTGGACGAACTCCCCCAGATCGTGAACGTATTGCGCGGGGAGATGAGTTTTGTGGGTCCGCGATCTGAACGCAACGAATTAGTTACTATTTTCCAAAGAGAAGTTCCTTTTTATCGGGCGAGAATGCTGGTAAAACCCGGCATCACCGGCTGGGCACAAATCCATCAGAATTACGCTGAGACAGTTGAAGAGACCGCCATCAAGCTGGAGTATGACCTGTATTACATCGAAAACGCATCTATTTTCATGGATATTTCGATCTTAATACGCACCGTCACCTCTGTGTTGGGGTTTAAAGGGCGATAGTATGCCAGATCTGCTTCCAGGGGAAACAAATCCTGATCTAATCCGGACTTACCCAACCCCTCATCTTTTACAACTACCTGAATGGGCGGAGCTTAAGAGCCATTTTGGCTGGCAAAGCCAGGTTTTCAACACTCAAACTGCTACGGCACAGGTCTTATTCCGCTCTCTGCCGCTTGGTTTTACCATTGCCTATCTGCCCAAAGGTCCCACAGGTACCAATTGGAGCAGCCTTTGGCCGCTGATTGACCAGGAATGTCGCAAACAAAAGTCTGTTTTCTTGCAGATTGAGCCAGATATTTCTCTTACACTTCCAATCGAAGTAGAGACGCAATTTGACCAGAATTTCATCCAAAAAGAACAGACTTTCCAGCCCCGACGTACAGTCATTATTTCGTTGAATGAGGATGAGGAAGAATTGCTGGCGGCAATGAAGCAAAAAACCCGCTATAACATTCGTTTAGCTGCCAAAAAAGGCGTGGTTGTTCGACCCACCGATGACATCAGGGGATTTTACGAGATGATGCAAACCACCGGAAACCGTGATGGTTTTGCCGTTCACAGCCTGGAGTATTACCAAAAAGCTTTTGACATCTTTGCGCCTTCGGGGAAATGCGTGCTGCTGGCTGCTTATCACGAGGACACTCCCCTGGCTTACCTGATGCTTTTCCTTTCAGGTACCCGTTCATGGTATTTCTATGGTGCTTCCGACAATAACCAACGCAACCTCATGCCCACATATTTACTGCAATGGGAAACAATGCGCTGGGCGAAGGCACAAGGTGCTGCAGAGTATGATCTGTGGGGTATCCCTGATGCCACAGAAGAAGAATTGGAAGCTAATTTCACCAATCGCTCTGACGGGCTCTGGGGTGTTTACCGCTTCAAACGCGGTTTTGGCGGTCGGATCGTGCGCAGCAGTCCTGCCTTTGTCAAAATCTACAAGCCTCTGCTCTACAAGCTTTACGAAAAGGTCCGTGCCGGAAGGATGACTGATTAACATGTTTCAACTGGCTACGGATCAGATTAAAGATTGGAATGGCTATCTGGCAGAATTCCCCAACGCTCACATATTGCAGACTTTGCAGTGGGCAGAAGCAAAAAAGCAAAATGACTGGAGCCCAATGTTTTTTTGGAGTGGATCCAGCAGGCACAATCTGGATGCGCTTGTGATGGTCTTGCGCAGACAAATCGACTTTATGGGCATGAAATTTACCGTCCTTTACGCTCCAAAAGGACCCACCTTGGACTGGAGCAACAATCAAGTACTAACCCAGACTCTGGACTTTTTACAAGCATTATGTCGAAAACAAAAAGCTATCTTTTTGAAGATCGACCCGGATGTCCTCCTTGGTACAGGCATACCAAACACTGATGAAGAGCAGACCAATGAGAACGGTCTTGACCTGCAGAAAGAACTAAAACGACGTGGGTGGAAGTTTTCGCAAGACCAAATCCAATATCGCAATACCGTCCTGATCGACTTGCACCAAAGCGAAGATGAGCTCCTGGCGGCAATGAAACAGAAAACCCGCTATAACATCCGTCTTGCTGCCCGCAAAGGTGTCACAGTCCGGCAGGGCAAGATAGACGAACTGCCAGCGCTCTACAATATGTACGTCCAAACCGCTGTCAGGGATGATTTTGTCATTCGCCATGAAGAGTATTACCTCAACACCTGGCGTGCCTTTCTGCAGGCAGATATGGCAAAAATTCTGGTTGCGGAAGTAGAAGAAAACCCAGTCGCAGCTTTGATCTTGTTCCAATTTAACGGCACAAGTCGCTACATGTACGGCATGTCTACTGAACAATCCCGTGAACTTATGCCAAATCACCTGCTGCAGTGGGAAGCTATGCGCCTTTCCAAGCAGTTGGGCTGCCACACTTATGATATGTGGGGCGCGCCCGATGTTTTTGACGAATCTGACCCAATGTGGGGAGTCTATCGCTTTAAGCAGGGTTTCAATGGTATAACTGCCCGCCACTTGGGCGCCTGGGATTACAGTCCCCATCCATCGCTCTACAAAGCCTACACTCAAACCCTACCCAAGGTTCTGGACATTATGCGCAAGCAAGGGAAATCAGATAATCGAAAGCAGGTTCAAAATGATTGAGCGCCTTACTCTTGCTCACTTGCCAACACCGATCGAAGCCTTACCGCATTTATCAGGCTACCTCAATGGACCGCAGATATTTATCAAACGTGATGACCTGACCGGTCTCGGCATGGGTGGAAACAAGACCCGGAAACTTGAATACCTGGCAGCCGACGCCCTGGCAAAAGGTGCTAAAACACTGATCAGCACTGGCACAGTCCAGTCAAACCACTGCCGCCAGGTTGCAGCGACCGCCGCCAAACTCGGTTTGGGCTGTCAGCTTATTCTGGCTGGTGCGGAGCCCGCTGAAGCCCAGGGTAATCTCCTGCTGGACAACCTTTTTGGCGCTCAGCTTTTCTACACCACGAAAGCCAATCGAGACCAGGAATTGCAGATGCGCTTTGCGCAAGCAAAACAAGATGGTCTGAAACCCTATCTGATCCCTTATGGCGGTTCGAATCCTATTGGAGCTCTGGGATATCTAAACGCGATGCATGAATTAAGCGAACAAAACCTGCAGCCAGACTGGATCGTTTTTGCCAGTTCTTCTGGAGGTACACAGGCTGGTTTGATCCTGGGAGCTCACATTACCGGATTTAAAGGGAAAATCCTCGGCATCAGCATCGAACATAACCGTGCTCATTTTTCTGCCCAAATTTCCGATTTAGCCAATCAGACCGCTGAGAGCCTGGGTTATGACTGGTCGGTCACACCACAGGAAGTGCTTATCAATGACGCTTATTGCCAGGCAGGCTACGGAGTGCTTACCTCTGCTGAGATCGAAGCAGTGCGCATGTTCGCCAGCAAACAAGGTATCCTGCTCGATCCTGTCTATACCGGGCGGGCAGCAGCCGGGCTGATCGATCTGATCCGAAACAACTTTTTCAAACCCGAAGAAAAAATCCTCTTCTGGCACACCGGCGGCACCCCCGCTCTCTTCGCAGAACCTTACAGCCAGGGTCTGATGCAGGGATGATGTTCCTGCATTGTCAGGCTCTTCTTATTCGCACAGCCTTTTAAACGACCATCGCTTCCAGAAACATTAACTCATATCTGGTGTAACAAAAAAGAGCCCCAATGGTTGGGGCTCAATTCTTATTACGTGTTGCTTAGGCTTGGACTCGGTTAGCTTCCCGTTCTCTTTGATGCTTTTTATAGGTTATTGACTTCATGATCTCTGCCGCAATGGATGGAATCAGTACCAGCGGTAAGATTTCAGCCCAATCATTCCAGCGCAGATCTATAGTGTCGAAAATTACCTGGAGGAAAGGCACATAAACCACCATCAATACCAAAATGATGGAAACCAGCACTGCCAGGTTCATGTTCTTGCTCGAGAAGATGCCAATCTTTGTCAGAGGATAATACTCGGATCGCGCAGTAAAAGCCCGGAATAATTCTGAGAGCGAGAGTGTCACAAAAGCGAAAGTCTCGGACAAAATTCTTGCGTCTGCAGAAGAGCTCTTCAACGCTCCGCCTCCCAGGTAAAAGGCACCCAAAGTTGCAATAGTGATGGCAATTGTTTGAACGATGATACCTTTGATCATAAAACGATTGATAATCGGTTCATCAGCAGGCCGTGGCGGATGCTCCATGATGTCAGGATCACCCTTCTCAGTGCCCAAAGCCAGCGCAGGCGCACCATCGGTGACCAGGTTCAGCCACAGCAATTGGATGGGAGCCAGCGGTGTGTTCCAGTTAAATAAGATTGCAAGGAAAATGATCGTGATCTCAGCGATGTTGCAGGAAATCAAATAGTAAACAAACTTCCGAATGTTGCTGTAGATGATGCGACCCTGCTCAACAGCAGAAACGATTGAGGCGTAGTTATCATCAGTCAGAACCATATCGGCGGTTTCTTTAGCCACATCAGTCCCGGTAATTCCCATGGCAATGCCAATATCTGCCCGTTTGATTGCAGGAGCATCATTAACGCCGTCACCGGTCATAGCAACTACTTGGCCGTTATCGCGCAAGGCGTCAACGATTTTCATTTTATGTTCAGGGCTGACGCGCGCGTAGACATCAGTGATCTTGACAATCTCGCGCATTTCATCTTCATTCGAGTCTTCGATATCTGCGCCAGTCAACACCTGGTGACCAGGCTGTAGCAAACCAATGTCCTCTGCGATTGCCTTAGCCGTGTTGGGGTAATCGCCTGTAATCATGACAGAACGAATACCGGCATCCTGGGCTTCCTTGAGAGCAGGTTTTACTTCTGGTCTGGAAGGGTCGATCATGCCGATCAGACCGACAAAAATCAGATCTTTTTCAAGGTTGTCAGCGCTCAAATCTTCAGGCATCTCAGGCACGGGTCGATAAGCAACACCCAAAACGCGCAAAGCGTGGCTGGTCATTTCATTATTTGCAGCCAGAACTTCCTCACGCATTTCAGGTGTCAGTTCGACCGGGTTATTATGCATATCAGATTTGCAGCGGCAGAGATCCAGCACTACGTCCGGAGCACCCTTCACTGCAATGGTGTACCAATTGGTTTTTTCATCAGTCACATACGGAGAAATATCGCCGTGACCGGGGTTAAGAATGTTGTGGATGGTAACCATGCGCTTGCGGGTGGAATCAAAGGGGATTTCCTGCTTGCGTGGGTAGTTTTGATTGACCACATTGGCAGCAGCACCAGCCTTCAGAGCAGCCACCAAGATAGAACCTTCAGTAGGGTCACCAACCATTCGGTATGAAAGCTTACCTTCGCTCTCACCAGTTGGTTCGAGCTGGGCATCGTTATTGATCGTGCCAACCCACAGAGCAGTTCGAGCAGCTGGATAGCTCATCAGGTCAACTGTTTCACCATCTACTCTAAAATCTCCTACCGGCTCATATCCAATGCCAGAGATATCTACAAATTGACCATCAACCCAGAGTCTGGTTACGGTCATCTGATTTTGGGTCAGGGTGCCAGTTTTATCCGTACAAATCGTGGTTACTGAGCCGAGTGTTTCAACAGAGGATAGTCGGCGGATAAGCGCGTGCCGGCTGACCATTTCCCGCATACCGCCAGCCAGGCTGATGGTTACTACCGCGGGTAAACCTTCAGGAACAGCAGCGATCGCCAGAGAGACAGCTACCATAAATAGAGCCAGCGCTTCATCCCAAAATTCCTTGGAAGCAAATGCCACTACATCCGGTGGGGTTAGGAGACGAACTATACCGATGATGAATACCAGCGTGCAGACGATCAACGCCGCAATCCCAAGCACTTTGCCCAGTTGGTCAAGACGCTTTTGTAAGGGGGTTTGCTCTTGCTCAACCGATTGGAGCATGGTGGCAATCAGCCCGAGTTGGGTATGCATACCGGTGCTGATAACGACACCTCTACCGCGTCCATAGCTGACCGTAGTACCAGAAAATGCCGTATTCTCCCTGTCGCCTAAGGGAATATCAGCCTGCAGGTTGCTCTCAGCATCTTTCTTGGCTGGAACTGACTCCCCGGTCAATGAGGCTTCATCGATGCTTAAATTGACAGCTTCCAAAAGGCGGATGTCTGCCGGAATAAAATTGCCCGCCTCAATGAATACGATGTCGCCCGGCACAAGCTCGCGCGAAGGCACCATGATGCGGTGACCATCTCGCAAAACTTGCGCTTCTGGAGCAGCCATCTTTTTAAGCGCCGCCAATGAAGCTTCCGCCCGGGATTCCTGGATGATTCCCATGATGGCATTTAATACCACGATCAAGAGAATTGCCCCTGCTTCCACCCAGTCTCCAAGAACTGCGGAGATAACGGCAGCGCCAATCAGCAGCCAGATCACAAAACTATTGATCTGCTCCCATAGCTTTTGCCAGAAAGTTCTGCCGGCTTGTTCTTGCAATTCGTTGTACCCGAATTTTTCCAGTCGCTCTTTGGCAGCTGCTTCGCTCAAGCCTGTTTCGACGGGCACTTCAAGGCTTTCGAGCACCTTGTCTGCCTGAAGAGCATGCCAGGAAACATTCAGAACTTCTTCGGCATCTGTTATTGTTGTGTTTGGTTGTTCACTCATAAATCATCAACTCCTATAATTTTAAGACCGTTCAATTATACGGCATTTATATATCATTGAACGAAACAGAAAAATAAACTACTATGCTCCTAAACCGAGTTCTTGCGGCTGCAAAGGTTCGCAAATTTTTCCGATTATTTGGAATCCGCAAACTTTTACGTGTTAGAATCTCTGCATGCAATGGAACCTCCTCGGTCATGAAACCACCATCAAATTTCTAAAGAACCACGCGAAACCCGGAAAAACCCGTCACGCCTATTTGATCATTGGTCCCGATGGCGTCGGCAAAGAAACCTTGGCACTTTCATTCGCAAAAACACTAAATTGTCAAAATCCCCCTGCAGAAGGCGAATTTTGCGGCAAATGCCTGGCTTGCAGGCAAATCGAAGAACATCGCTACCCTGACCTGATGACCTTACGTGTCAACGAAGGCAGCAAAGACCTGAAAATCGACCAGATAAGGGAGATACAGCAGACCCTGGCGCTCGCGCCCTACCAGTCGCCTTACCGGATTGTGCTTATCCCTGATTTTCAACACGCCACCATCGGCGCTTCCAACGCGCTGTTAAAATCTTTGGAAGAACCCCCATCAAAAGCTCTCCTTATTCTGACGGCAGATGCCAGGGAAAGCCTGCTCGAAACAATCGCCTCGCGTTGTGAGGTCCTCCGGCTGCGCCCTTCATCAATTGAGATCCTGGAAAACTACCTGGTCGAAAAAAAAGCCCTCAGTCCTGTCAGGGCAAAACGCCTTGCTCATCTCGCCGGTGGACGCGTTGGCACCGCTTTGAATTTTGATCAAAATCAGGATTTGCTGGACGCATACGATGAAGCACTGACGGACCTGGGTGATCTGCTTAACAACCGTCTGCGTGAGCGACTGCAGTATGTTGAGAGACTCCAACAACGCAAAACGGCCTCACGCGAACAAATCGCCTTTTTAGTTGCCACCTGGCTCACATTCTGGCGGGATGTGATGATCCGCCATGAAGGAGCCGCTATCCCACTGGTCAATATCGATCACGATCAGCGCATCAATGAAACCGCCCAACTTATCCCCTCCAGGCAGATCGAAAAAATTCTCAAAGATCACGAAAACGCCCTGGTAAACCTGGATGCAAACATCAATTCCCGCCTGGTGATTGAGAATTTGCTCCTGTCACTTCCCTTACTAATGGTTGTTTAATGGACAAAGAACAATATTCCCCTGAACTTCTCCCAACAGAAAATGCCCCAATCTCAGATGTTGACTTGGATATTGCCGCAGCGAAAGAGTCGCCGGTAAAAACCAGGTTAATAGAATTATTCCTCGCTACCATGAAAATCGGCCTAACCAGTTTTGGAGCACCAACTGCGCACATCGCAATGATGGAAAATGAGTTTGTGCGTAAACGGAAATGGATCACCGAAGAACATTTTTTGGATCTGCTTGCTGCTGCCAACTTGATCCCTGGTCCGAACGCAAGCGAGACCTGCTATCATGTCGGCTATGTGCGTGCTGGTTATCCCGGTTTGATCGTGGCAGGGCTCGGTTTTATCACCCCAGCTTTCAGTTTCAGCCTCCTCTTTGCATATATCTACGTGACCTATGGCAGTTTGCCTCAAATTGAAGGCCTCTTCTATCTTCTAAACCCTTTGGTGTTGGCAATTGTGCTTGAAACAACTTGGCGGATAGGTAAAGCCAGCATTATAGGCTGGAAACAAATACTAATCTTTTCGCTCGCGATTATCGCAAAGCTTTTTGGGGTCAACGAAGCGATTATTTTAATAGGGGGTGGCTTGGTTGGTATCCTTTTGCACCACGTATTAATCAATTGGAAAAATGGTGTGCCGCCAACCCAACTTCTGCTGGCTTTTATTCCTCTGCCTGCTCTTGCCGATTTTGTCGGCAAGGTAGCTGAGCAGGGTCGAGAAACGTTTGGGAATATTTTTCTCTACTTTTTCCGAACTGGTGCGCTGCTGTTTGGCTCTTCGCTGGTTTTGTTCGCTTTAATCGAAGAGGACGTTGTCAACCGTTTTGGCTGGCTCACCTACCAACAGTTAACTGATTCGATTGCGTTGGGTCAAATCACGCCTGGACCAGTCCTCTCGGCAAGTACTTTTGTTGGTTACATCGCCGGCGGTGTTGGTGGTGCAGTCGCCTCAACACTGGGTGTGTTCTTGCCGTCCTTTTTAATCGTTGCGGTTACAGCACCATTGGTGAAGAGGATGCGTGAAAATCATCTCGCGAGCAGTTTTCTTAAAGGAATCAATCCGGCCGTCGTCGCTTTGATCCTCTTTGTCTGCATCAACCTGGCACAAAACGCGTTGGTTGACATTTGGACGGTTGTGGCATTGCTTGCCGGACTGGCAGTTTTGCTCTTAACCGAAGCCCAACCATACGTGCTCGTGCTTGCCGGTTTCATCCTGGGAATTTTGAGAATGTTAATTTTCTCCTAAGGAATGGCAGCTATTGCCCTTTACGGGTGCACCATTCCACCACTTTAAATGTAACCGTCGTAGGGAATGGTCTTGCACCATTCCGGTTATCCCGTTGGGTATGGCCTCTATAACCCTTTACGGGTGTGCCATTCCGCCTCTTCGAATGTAACCCTCGTAGGGAATGGTCTTGCTGTATGACACCACATAGGTGACAATTTGTGACAGGACATGGGTTACACTTTTGAT
>CAZYIJ010000038.1:0-15911 GCA_964647425.1 uncultured Anaerolineaceae bacterium | reverse complement strand
GAAGAATCTTTCTTTTTGCACAACTGATAAGATCCTTCACTTCGTTCAGGATGACTAACTTTGATGTAGGCCGGCTTCCGCTCTCGAAGCCGGCGTCTTTTTAAGATCTAGATTGCATTGTCGCTTCTCTCCGCGCCATGAAGAAAACCATACCATACGCCGGCTTTCGTTTTACTTGTACGGGCGGGTTCAAAACCCGCCCTGCTGCTAATCCGGGTTGATTGCCGTTACATCCCCGAACCCATTCACTTCAATCACCCAATCACTGCCAGGAATCGCTTGCTGAAACAGGTTGTAATCCGTCGTAGTGTGCTTATATTCCTCGGACGATGTTGTGAAGGTGATGGTATACCGTTCAGTTGAATCACCAAAGCGCTGGTCGGTACCCAGACTGGTGCTTGGCCAGACTGCATTTGTCCCATAGCCATCATCCACCAACGTGTTCACTACCACCCACTGCATGGTGTCATAGGAGCAATATTCTTCATAAACCTTGTAATAGCAATCCTGCACCACCTCGCCCACACCCGTTCCGGTGTCGATCGTATAGGGAGTACCGCAGACTTCCTCAGAATTCGCTTTGGGAGTGTCTGAATCGTAACGATACCGCAGTTGGCAATCATAGGTCTGGGCATTGTTTGGTATATTGGCTTCCCAATCATTGGCGCTAACCAACTGGTAAGCTTCCACCATCACCTGACGCTGCCAATACGCTTCAGTAACGGTCGCCGAAAGCTGATCGGTTTGGTTCATCCTCATAAAGTACATCGCTCCAAACACACAACAAGCCAGCAGCACAAGGATCATTACGATCAACGCCCACTTTGGCAGTGGTTTTCGCTCTGCGGTCTTAGGGGTTGCAGGTGTTTGGTAGCTGGGTCCAGCTTTAGAAAGGTCAGGTTCGTCTTCAATAACCGCGCCTACTGGCCGGGAGGTTGCCCCAACAGTCAAATCACCGCCGCATTCCACGCAAATTTGGGCATCAGCCAGGTTGCGAGTGCCGCAATAAGGGCAGTGTTTGTCTGGTCCGGATTTTGCCATGCGGATCAGAGCTTCATCTTTGATAAAGTTGAATGTAGCAGGGTCAACTCGTTCGAATTTCACATCAATGGGCTGGGGAGCACCGCAGGCGGTGCAAGATCGAATAGCCCCGGGATTGCGCGTCCCACAACTGTCACAAGTCCAGACTAATTCGACATATCCGAGTACTTTTCTGGCCATTTTTTACTCCAAAAAGCTAGTTCAGTAACATATTAAGTATAGCAGAGCTTCAGTTTTCAAGATGCCGGTTGTGTCAGGTAATCTTGATCGGCTGAATAGTGTTGGGTTATGCACTTACTTCAGGTTCAGGTTCAATAGTCGCCTGGACCGCCTTGAGCCCGAGAATGGCAATCAGTGGAATGCTCCCTAAAACCAGGGGAATGTAAACATAAAAAGAGAGTACCAAGAGCGCCAACATCACCAGGGCGATTATCAATGCGTAGAGGGGTTGGTTGCCGATGGTAGCAAACCCGTTCCTCCATGCCACCTTCAGCTTTTTTTCTTCCTGCAAAAAATAACATGTCAGGCTGAAAAACTGCCAGATTATCCAAAGCGTGCCCATCACGATTGTCAGTACTGTCAGGAAAGGGGCTGCTTCCAATTGGGAATTGTAATAAAACCAAACGTTAGTCACCAAAACCAGGATGACAACCAGGTTTATTCCGCCCCAGGCAAGGCTTTTGATTAAATATTGCTTAAAGCCTGTCCAAAACCCAATCAGACCACTTCGATTGCGATGTGTCAGGTCTAACGATTCCTGGTAAATTCCAAATAAGGCAGCTGGAAGTAAAACGATTGTCAGGCTCAGCAGAATTGCGACCAGAGAAACCACTACCTGGTTGCCCCAATCGCTCCACCAAAGTTTTGCTGCATCAACAATGACATCGAAAGCTTGTGCTGGTCGCATATTCACCTCGATTACAAATTATAATTGCTCTCGAATAGTAGAGGTCAAGGTGCTTGAAAGTAATAATTGTTTTTTAGTAGTCATCGATGTTCAGGGCAACCTGGCAAAAGTAGTCGCCGATTCAGAGTATGCAAATGAAAATGTCAGAAAACTGGTTGAAGGCAGCCTTGAATTGGGTCTGCCTATCTTCCTGACTGCCCAGGCACCGGAAAAAATTGGGCACACCACGGAAACGATCCGAGCATTGCTGCCTGAGCATCACGAATATCCCCGCACTTCCTTCAGCATCTGGCGAGACGAACCTCTCAGGGATGCGATTGTCAAAACTGGCAAGAAACAAGCCTTGTTATGCGGCTTTGAGAGCCACATCTGCCTTTATCAAAGCGCGCTCGACCTTCAAAAGAATGGTTTTGATGTTTGGATGGTTGCTGATGCTACTTCATCTCGCTCACTACAAAACAAAGAAATCGCGCTGAGCGAACTGAGAGCAGAGGGTGTACACTTGTCCAGCGTTGAGATGACCCTCTTTGCCATTCTTCGTGAAACCCAGCATCCGACATTCAAGGCGATTTCAAAGATTATTCGCTAAACCTGCTGACCCGAATTTACACAACTCTTATACGAGAGATGTATCATCAGCTGTAACTAATAACTGGAGAACTTATGACAATCGAATCAATTCCTGCAAAGAAACAACGAAAACCCCGTTGGTGGCTTACCATTTTGATACTGTTAGCGATTGTAGCTGCGATATTCCTGATCAATAACTACCGTCAAAATCAAGCGATGCAAGCCACTATCGCCGATTTGCGAACTACCCCATTTACCCGGGAAACCCTCCAAACTACAATAAGCGGCACTGGCAACGTCCGCCCCGGAAAGTCTGCTGTCCTCGTTTGGCAGACCAGCGGAACCGTATCTGAAATCGATGTCGCAGTTGGTGATGCGGTTGAGACCGGTCAGGTTTTGCTCAGTTTGGATGAAGATAACCTCCCAGCCGAGATCATCCAGGCATCATTGAACAAAATCACAGCCACCCAGGCGCTTGACAACCTTGAAGCCAATATCCTCCTGCAGCGCGCGAGTATTACTAATAACATTGAATCAGCTCAACCCGTTATCGCTGACCTTGAAACTCAATTGCTCAACCTGGAATCGCGCGAATGCGAGAGCTGGCGGGTCGATAATTTACGCAGTGACTACGACAACGCTTTGGAAGGTTACCAAAATTGGCCAACCGAAACAGGCTGGTTTCGCGTAAAGGCTGCCAAGACAGCCCTCGATTATTGCGACCCGGAGGTGATCTCCCAACAAATTGACACTCTCCAAAGCCAGCTCAATTTACAAGAAGAAAATGTATCTCTATGGAAGCAGGATCTGGGAAAGATTCAATTCGGACCCGACCCCTTGGAAGTAGAAAAACTGGAACTGCAGCTCAGTCTGGCCGAAAAACAATTGGAAAACCAATATATAAAAGCTCCATTTGCCGGCACGCTCCTCAGTCTCAACCAAAACCCCGGCGACCTGGTCAATCCTGGCACTGTAGCGGCACAGGTTGTCGATCTGAACGAATTATTTGTCGAAGTCCCAATTTCGGAAGTCGATATTCCATCAATCCAAATTGGTCAATCTGTGATTTTATTTTTTGATGCCTACTTTGAAGAAGAATTTTCTGGTACTGTTTCAGAAATTTCCGAAAGTGGCGATCGCAGCACAGGCGTTGTCAATTACACCATCACGGTCAGAATGGAAGACCAGTCTAACAGGATCAAACCTGGCATGACCGCGGCAGTAAGCATCCTCACCTCTGAAAAGCCCAATACCCTGGTGATCCCCAGCGAATCGATCTTTTCTCGTGATGGCTTGAGTTACGTTTACGTCTTAAGGGACGGCAAACTTGAAATGGTGCGGGTCAAGGTGGGGGCATATTCGAACCAATTGATCGAAGTGCTCGAAGCCGATATCGCTGAAGGTGAACTGATCGTTATCAATCCACCAATCGACATCATCTCAAACTTTGGGATGGGACAGAGGATTCGCTGAGTGACTGACAACAAGCCCACCCCAGTAATAAAAATTCGGGATCTCACCAAGGTTTTTCACCTTGGTAAAGGCAATGATGTTCATGCTTTGCGTGGTGTCAGCCTGGATATTTTCCCGGGTGAAATGGTTGCCATCATGGGTCCCAGCGGCTCTGGCAAATCTACCCTGATGAACATGATCGGCTGCCTGGATTCTCCCAGCGGAGGTCAATATTACCTGGATGGTTTGTTGGTATCCGACCTGGTTGATGATGAACTTGCCATAGTGAGAAACAGAAAGATTGGATTCATCTTTCAGAAGTACAATCTGCTTGCGCGTGCTAACGCGGTCGAGAACGTTGAATTGCCCTTACGTTATAGTGATGACCCTTCAAAGATGACTGAGCGAGCTAAAGAGATGCTCGAGATGGTTGGTCTTGCTGATCGCTTTAATCATCAACCCAATGAACTTTCCGGGGGACAGCAGCAGCGTGTGGCAATCGCCCGCGCTTTGGTAAATCGTCCTGCAATTATCCTGGCGGACGAGCCTACTGGCAACCTTGATTCCGTTTCAGGGCAGGAAGTGATGGATTTACTCTTGAAATTAAACCACGAGAAAGGCACAACGATTGTAATCGTAACTCACGACCCGGTCGTTGCCGGCAAGGCTCAACGTACCATCCGTCTCTTTGATGGCAAAATTGTTGAAGAGGAGAAGAGCTGATGCCACTTTTAAGAGTACTTAAAGAAGCACTAACCAGCATCTTCTCCAATAAAACCCGTTCTCTTCTGACGGTTTTGGGGATCCTGATCGGCGTTGGCGCGGTTATTGGCATGCTTTCGATTGGCGCAGGAGCATCAGAAAGTATCTTGGGCGAAATTGAGTCGATTGGTACCAATTCCATTTATGTCATGAGAGGCGGGGATGATGATGTCACTAACCCAAAGCCGCTTACACTAACCGATGTTGAAGCCCTTTCCAATCGCGCGCGCGCTCCACACATCTTACGGGTCACACCTGTTATGATGGGTCAAAGCTCCTTTTCTCTGGGAGATGCCAGCGTTCAAACCTCAGTTTTTGGAAGCTACTCTGAGTATGCCGAGGTTACTGGCATAGAAATAGAGGAAGGGAATTACATCCAGTCTTCAGATATTGAAACTCGGGCAGCTGTGGTAGTGATCGGACCCGACCTGGCAGAAAAATTATTTGGGCGAACGAGTGGTGTAGTTGGAAGCATGGTCCGGATCAACAACTTTCCTTATCGTGTAATTGGCGTTACAAAAGCCAAGGGCGGCAACCAGTTCAACAATCCGGACTTGCAGGCATACATGCCGATCACGACCATGCAATTACGGGTAGTCCGCCAGACTGTCCCCAATTCGGTCCAGTACATCATCGTGCAGGCACAGGACGCCCAATCGATCGACCTGGCTATTGAAGAGGCCAAACAGGTATTGCGCGAAACTCACCGTCTGACCCCCAGGCAGCCCAACGATTTTACCCTCACGAATCAGGAAGATATCCTGGATATCGCCAACTCGATCACCAATATTCTTACAATTCTATTGGCGGGGATCGCCGGCATTTCGTTGCTGGTCGGTGGGATCGGGATCATGAACATCATGCTTGTAACCGTGACTGAGCGCACCAATGAAATTGGTTTGCGGAAAGCTTTAGGAGCTCGCAAAGCTGATATTATGCTCCAGTTTCTGACCGAATCAGCCTTGCTTAGCCTCATCGGAGGACTGTTTGGTATCGCTCTGGGCTGGTTGTTGGCTCTTATTGTTGGCAATATTGCCAAAAACTCTGGCACCCCGCTCATACCGGTTGTTCAGATTCAAGCGGTTCTGCTGGCAACGCTTTTCTCAACCCTGGTCGGTGTCTTCTTTGGTTGGTATCCTGCCAGGCAAGCCGCCAACCTCGAACCCGTCGACGCTTTGCGATACGAGTAAGGGTTTACTTATTAAAGAGATTACCTTTGTAGGGGACGGCTCCCATGCCGTCCCTTTTTTCTTACCATAGGGATTACCTCTGTAGGGGACTACTTCCATGCCGTCCCGTTTTCTTCTTTTAATCCCATTGTTCGGCTGGGCATTGGTCCAGCCTGGTAGTCTTCATTGATCAATCTTTTTGTTCCGACGATAATTTTATGGTAACTTTTACCCCCTCCTGGTCGAAGATCCGTTCGCCCAACACATGGCAAGCCAAGGTTGATGAAGACGGGCTGGAGGGGTTTGAGTTATTTGTTTCTCACCGCAGAAAGTCACGCCAAAAATGTTTTACAGTGTGGCGTCAGAAGCACGTACTGCTCGCTTCATTCCCAGCATAATAACCCCTCTGTACGGGCGGGTTCCAAACCCGCCTTAACCCTGGGCAAACATTGCAAGTCGCTTCAATAAAAAACGCCTGCTCCAGCAGGCGTTTTCTCGAATGTAATAATTAAAAATTATCCACCAATACCAGCAACCAGTGCCAGCAACAAGCCACCGGCAATCACGCTGCCAAGTTGACCAGCCGTGTTCGCGCCCATCGCATGCATGAGGATGAAGTTGGTCGGATCTTCTTCGAGTGCCATTTTTGCCGAAAGTCGTCCAGCCATGGGGAAGGCCGAGATGCCGCAGGCACCAATCAGAGGGTTAACTTTCCCCTTCGTGATCACTGCCATCAATTTACCAAAAGAGAGTCCGGCAATGGTGTCGATCACGAATGCCAGCAAGCCTAAAGCCAATATAAAGATCGTATCCAGGTTCAGGAAACTCTGAGCAGTCATGGTCGAACCAATAGCCAACCCTAAAAAGAGCGTAGCAATATTGATTAGCTCGTTTTGTGCCGTCTTGCTAAGGCGGTCTACCACTAGTGCTTCTCGCAGCAAGTTTCCAAGCATCAGTGCTGCCATCAACGGAGCGGCGTCTGGTGCTACCAAAGCAACCAGCAGTGTGACCAGGATCGGGAAAAGTACCAGTGTTAGTCGGGAAACTGGTTTAGGAGAATATTCCATGCGGATCAGGCGCTCTTTACGGGTGGTCATCAATCTCATTACCGGCGGCTGAATAATCGGGATCAGGCTCATGTAAGAATAAGCTGCCACCGCAATCGGTGCGATGATTTCCGGCGCAAGCCTTTCACCGACAAATATCGCGGTCGGTCCGTCAATCGCGCCAATACTGCCGATTGCTGCGGCTTCATTGAGCGGAAAGCCTAGCAAAATCGCCAGGAGCAAGGTGAAATAAATCCCGAACTGGCCGGCAGCTCCCAGCAAAACCAGGCTGGGTTGGGAAAGCAGCGGGCTAAAGTCGATCATTGCGCCTACACCGACAAAAATCAATAATGGAAAAAGCTCAGTTTTAATGCCAGCGTCATAAATTACTTTCATAAAGCCGACTTCGTTTGACATGCCCAGGTTAGCGAGCAGACATCCAAAACCAATCGGTAAAAGTAGCACGGGTTCGTATTCTTTCCAGATAGCCAGGTAAATCAACACCAGCCCCACCAGTATCATCAGAGCGTTGCCCCAGCTGAACGCGGCAAAGCCTTTGCTCAGGTCTTGCAATAGTTGGGTGAAATCCATTGACCTCCTCCTACCCTTCGAAAGTCAGGATTGGCTGGTTGTGTTTCACCAGATCACCAGGATTGACGTGAATCGAAGCAATCTTGCCACTCCGGGCTGCCTTGATCGAATTCTTCATCTTCATCGCTTCCAGCACATATAGTTCCTGCCCACTATTCACTGTCTGACCTTCTTTCACCTCTACCGATATGATTACACCCGGCAACGGCGCGCTCAAGGTCAGGCTGCCAGCAACTGCTGGAGCGGGAGCAACGGTTACAGGAGCGACAGGTGCGGGAGCGCTGCTTTTGACTGCGGGGAGGGTTGTTTGTTCTTCTTCAGGCCATACTTCATAGGTTTGCCCATCCACCTCGGCGATAATCGGTCTTGCTGTCAAGTCGTTCAGGGTTACCTGGTATTGCTTTCCTTCGATGGTGAGATTTACTTTCATCGTTTCCGTCCTCTGATGGTGTTTGAGTAGAGTTGTTGGGTCCTGCCGGCGGTCCACCAGGCGTTTTCCGTGGCTGCGCTTGCGCTTGGGCGGGGTCTGAACGCGGAGCTGGACATCTCGCTCTCCAGTGCGTAGGCAACCGCGATGGCGGCAGCCAACGCGCCGTTGTTGTCTCCCACTGATGTTTTTTCGGGTTCAACCAAACTGGCTTCAGCCAGCGGTTCTTCCTGTTCAAGTTCTGGCTTGTTGGTCAGCTTCACTAACAGTGCCATAATGCCCCACAGAGCCAAAATCATGAGGAAAACCAGCCCCATGCCTGCTGCGGTAATCAATATTCCTTGATTGATAGTTGACATATTCTCCGCCTATACTGGCATGTTGCCGTGCTTACGGGCAGGGTTAATCTCTACCTTGTTCTCAAGTGCCTGCAGCGCTTCGATCAATTTTTGTCGGGTTTCAGCGGGTTCGATCACTTCATCAATGTAACCGGTTTTGGCTGCCACGTAAGGGTTGAGGTAATCTTCCTGGTATTGTTGGGTAAGGCGTTCTCGCTCAGCTTGAGGGTCTTCAGCGGCTTTGATCTGGCGACCATAAAGAATGTTCGCGGCACCTTCGGCGCCCATCACTGCGATTTCAGCAGAGGGCCAGGCGTAGGTGATATCTGTGCCCAGGTATTTGCTGCTCATCACCACGTACGCGCCACCATAGGCTTTGCGGGTCACCACGCTGACTTTTGGGACAGTCGCCTCTGCATAAGCAAAAAGCACCTTGGCACCATGCCGGATCACGCCGCCGTGTTCCTGGTAAACACCAGGCAAAAAGCCAGGGGAGTCGACAAAGGTAACAATAGGAAGGTTGAAAGCATCGCACATCCTCACAAAACGGCTGATTTTGTCAGCCGAATTGATATCCATCACGCCCGCCATCGAGGCAGGCTCTTGCGAAACCACACCAACCGGGCGTCCAGCAAGCCGTGCCAGCCCCACGATTGCGTTAGGGGCATACCCTGCCTGGACTTCCAGAAAAGAGCCTTGGTCCATAATGGCATTGATCGCGTCCTGCATGCTGTAAGGTTGGTTGGGGTCTTCCGGAACGAGGCTGTTCAGCATCTCAGACCTTCGATTGACCGCATCGCTTGTTTCCACAATTGGAGCTTGTTCAACATTGTTTGATGGCAAGTACGAAAGCGCCTGGCGTGCCAGCGCGATCGCTTCCTGCTCGTTGTCACCAACTAACTGGCAATTGCCACTGACAGTCAGGTGCACATCAGCTCCGCCAAGGGTTTCAGAATCGACTTCTTCGCCGGTGACAGTCTTGATCACAGCCGGTCCGGTCAGAAACATGTAAGATTGCTTGCGAACCATGATGATCAGATCGGTCACAGCAGGGGAGTAAGAGGCACCTCCAGCACAGGGACCCATGATCAGGCTGATTTGGGGAACCACACCGGAATAAATGGCGTTTCGCCGGAAGATCTCAGCGTAACCGCCCAGGCTGTAAACACCTTCCTGGATACGTGCGCCGCCGGAATCGATCATTCCGATGATTGGTGAACCGGTTTTGACCGCCAGGTCCATCACACGGCAGATTTTCTGAGCGTGCATCTGACCGAGAGCGCCGCCCTGGACAGTGAAATCTTGCGCGTAGACGTAAACAGTTCGCCCCTCTACCTGTCCATAACCTGTGACGACGCCGTCACCGAGAGCGGACTTGCCCTCCAAATCGTTTGGAGCAACCGCCATCGCTCCGATTTCACGAAAGCTGCCTTTATCGAGCAGCAGATCGATGCGTTCCCGGGCAGTCAGGCTGCCCTTGGCATGTTGTTTGTCGATGCGGTCTTGTCCACCACCTAATTTGGACTCAGCACGCAACGCCTTCAGTTTTTCAATGCGGGGGTTTTCCTCGGTCATTCAATCTCCTTGTGTTTTGTTTTGCCCCGGTACGGTGAGAACAGGGCTTGAATGCGTGAATATTGTAACATTACTTTCCAGTCTTTCAGGTATTTAGGTCGCTGTCGAGCACATCATTAAGCCCTCCCTTTTTTAGGGGGAGGGTACGCGAAGTGGGGATGAGGGTATCTTGTTTGAGTTAAATGCTAAATGTTCGAGCGACAAAGCGGAGGGAGGCAAGTACTGCTCGCTTTGCTCCCAGCATCATGACCCACTCCGTACGAATAGTTTAGCCAACCAGGGCAAATTATCTCTAAAAATATGACGATCGTCCAGAATGTTTCATCAAATCAACACCTTGCTTGCGTTCCTGGCGATTTTGTTTACAAACAATACTTAACCTTTGCGCTTGCACCCCGTTGGAATCCTGTTATAATTCAATCAATGACTGGTCCGGTGCGCGGTCCTTTGTTTAGGCTGCAATCAGGGAGACCTGCAAAAAAAGAAGATATGTATAGGAGCATACGTCATGGCATTAACAAAAACTGAAAAAACTGAGATTATCAATCAATTCGCAACCAAATCGGGCGACACTGGTTCCCCCGAAGTACAAATTGCACTGCTTTCCAAAAGAATCGCTCAATTGACTGATCACCTGCGCGCGAACAAACACGACGAGAGTTCACGCCGCGGTTTGCTTAAACTGGTCGGTCAGCGCCGCCGCCTTCTGGCTTATCTACGCCAGAAAGACTACGAACGCTTTATGACCATTACCGAATCTTTGAGCATCCGCAGAAAGTAATCTCTGAAATACAGTCACAAACCACTTTTGCCTCTTCAAAAACAATGAAGAGGTAATTGTGGAATTTAATCAGCCAGACGGGTATTGAAAAGCGCTGATCAATTCTGATCACCGATTTTCAGTCCCTGATCTGGCACAGGAAAAAGGAAAAATGAAACCTGAAGCAAAATATTACACAACTCAACTTGGAAACAAGGAAGTTAGCTTTGAAACTGGCAAAATTGCCCGTTTAGCTGGCGGATCTGTGATTCTAAGGCAAGGCGACAGCATGATGTTTGCCGCCGCAACCATGGGCAACCTGCGTGAAGGAAGCGATTTCTTCCCGCTGACCGTGGATTACGAAGAACGAATGTATGCCGGCGGCAAAATCCCCGGATCGTTCTTCCGCCGCGAAGGACGCCCCTCAACCGATGCCACACTTGTGGCTCGTCTCACCGATCGCCCTCTGCGCCCGCTCTTCCCCGAAGGGATGCGCAATGAGGTCCAGGTCATATTGATGTCGCTCTCAGCCGACACTGAAAATCCATTGGATATGCTAGCCATTAACGCTGCTTCTGCCGCATTGATGATTTCGGACATCCCCTTTGGCGGTCCGGTTGGTGCCGTTCGTATCGCGTTTGTCGATGGCGAACTGATTGTCAACCCTACCTTACAGGAAATGGAAGTCTCCACCCTCGATCTACGTGTCGCAGGAACAAAAGACGCCCTCCTGATGGTCGAAGCTGGCGCAAACGAAGTAACTGAAGTCTTGATGGCTGAAGCACTGCAATTGGCGCACAAGTCCATCCAACCGATCCTCGAAACCCAAATGCGAATGGCTGCCGAAATTGGCAAATCCAAAAAAGAAGTCAAACTGGCTGGAAAAGACCTGAATCTGGTTGCCCAGGCAAAAGAGGCGATTCGCTCTCGTTTGGAAGCCTTGCTCGATCAGGAATACAGCAAAGAAAGCCTTTATGGTGGTTTTGCTGAAATCAAAGAGGCTTATTTGCTCGAGCAATTGGGTGAAGAACCTACCCCCGAAGACCTGGCAGCATATACAGCAGCCTTTGAAGATGCTGAGAAAGCTATCATCCGCGAACGCATTTTAAACCAGGGCAAACGCCCCGATAACCGCAAGGTTTACGAAGTGCGCGAAATCAGTGCCGAAGTCGATATTGCCCCTCGTGCCCATGGCTCCGGTCTTTTCACTCGTGGAGAGACCCAGGTCCTGACCCTGGCAACCCTTGGCACCCCCAAGGAAGCCCAGGAACTGGACAACCTCAATGGGATGGATTCCAAACGCTACATGCACCATTACAACTTCCCACCCTACTCTGTTGGTGAGACAAGACGAATTGGTGGACAATCCCGACGTGAAATTGGTCACGGCGCCCTGGCAGAAAGAGCTTTACTGCCTGTGCTCCCCGACGAAAAAGCATTCCCCTACACTTTACGCCTTGTGTCTGAGGTGATGGCATCAAATGGCTCATCATCAATGGCATCAGTTTGCGGCTCTACCCTGGCATTAATGGATGCTGGTGTCCCCATTACCAACCCGGTTTCTGGCGTTGCCATGGGTCTGATCATGGAAGGCGACAAATACGCCATTCTGACAGACATTTTGGGCACCGAAGATCACCTGGGTGATATGGACTTTAAAGTCGCAGGTACCCGCAACGGTATCACTGCCCTGCAAATGGACATCAAAATTGGCGGGATCACACCCGAAATCATGTCCGAAGCTTTGGATCGTGCTAAATCTGCCAGGTTCTATATTATGGACCAGATGCTCCAGACAATATCTGTGCCAAATCCAACCCTGAAACCTCACGTTCCCCGCATCGAATCGATCAAAGTGCCGATGGATAAAATCGGTGCGATCATCGGACCCGGTGGCAAGAACATTCGTGCCCTGCAGGAAGAAACCAATACCAAGATCGACATTGATGATGATGGAACTGTTTATATCGCCTCATCCAGTGGTGTTGGTTTTGAAGAAGCCCGCGACCGCATTTTGGCTCTGACTGAAACTGCGGAAGTTGGCAAGATTTACACCGGCAAATGCGTCCGTGTAGCAGATTTCGGTGCTTTCATCGAAATTCTGCCTGGCATGGACGGTCTGGTGCACGTCTCTCAATTGGCCTCAGAACGTGTAGAAAAAGTTGAAGACATCGTGAATGTTGGAGATGAATTAACCGTTATGGTGATCGATATCTCTCCTGATGGCAAAATCAGACTTTCACGTAAAGCTTTACTGGAAGGCTGGACCGCTGAGGAAGCTCGTGAGCACGATAACGCCAACCGCAGCAAGTCTTCTGGTGGTGGCAATCGTGGGTCTGGTCGCTCTGGTGGTGACCGACGCTCTGGTGGCGACCGCCGTTCTGGTGGAGATCGCCGCTCAAGTGGCGACCGCCGCACACCCCGCAATTAGTTTTTTGCAAATCGAGAAGGTGAGGTTACAACCTCACCTTTTTTTGAATCGTATGGATGGATTTATTTGTCTCGAAGCAGGGTATTAGTCCATCCACTGCTTTCAGATTGATAAACTGTTTTGGGAGGAGCAAGCCCCTCCCGTACGGATGGGCTTTAGTCCATCCCCTGCGTCTGGATTGACAACCAATTATTGTAATAAAAAGAACCTCCTTTATGGATGGCCTCTTGTGCTCGCGAAGCAGGGTATTGGTTCATAATTACCAATAGAATAAGGTTTGACTTATGCGCTGACACTGATTTTTTCTCTCTCCAATTCCAACTGTGTACGGGCGTCGGTCTCTGTTGAAACAAACCGTTCAATTAACAGGCAGGGATAGTCAGGGCAGTGACCACAATTTTCAACTCCACGAGATGAAGCACAGGTGCGCACAGCACAACCCTGGCACATTCTGGATTCCAGGCGTTGTTCACTGTGACAGCCATAGCAGGTCATGTCTTTAGTAGTAAAGCAAAGATCTTCACAGGAATATTCCGCAGCCAGCCAACGTTTATGTACCTCATCCCTGTTTTGGGTTGCCTGGAAAACCGGACATTCTTCACAATTCAAGCCACAATAAGCGAGTGGAGCCATGAAAACCTCCATTTGAAGTGGGTCAGGAATACACTTCGCTTAATAGCTAGCAGGAATCGTGCCAGTTACGGTACAGAATACAGTTATTTGAGTTGCAGTCTCATTGGAGGGTGGTTAGCGTGAGTTAAGACAAACCCCAGGCTTTCATAAAGCGGTTGACCTTCAGGGCTTGCATCCAGTTCGACGTAAGCCAGGTCGAGCTCGCGTGCTTTACTGATCAATTCCACCATAATTGCGCGAGCCAGTCCCTGGTGGCGATATGGTGGCCAGGTGAGGATGTTAATAATGCGCCCGTAACGCCCATTGGGCGCCATCGGTTGCCACATAACCTCGATCATGTGTAAAAACCCGACAGCCATCAGAGTTTTATTATCCAGAGCTATCCAGGCGAATATGTCTCGTTCAAGACGTTCTGAAAGGAAGGTTTCAATTTGCTGAGAGGCATGTGGTTTGTCTTGAGACTCAAGGTCATACCCCAAAGCCTGCAAAAAATCCAGCCGTGATTTCACAAGCAGGGGCACGTCTTCTTTCCGGGCTTCGCGCAAAATTGGAGTCATCTCAGATATTATTCTCGTTGAGCGTTTTATTGCGATAAGTCAAATCCGGCCGGGTTTGCCAACCCTGGCTCTCCCAAAAAGCATTGCCCTGCTCATTGCTCGCAAATACCAGCATACCGGCTTTGGTTATGCCCTCAGCCCGCAAGGCTTCGCAGGCGCTGTCTGCCAGGAGTTTTCCAATGCCCTTCCTTTGGAAATTCGGATGCACGATAGCATGATAGATATAGCCCCGCCTGCCATCATGCCCAGCCAGGATTCCACCAATGATCTCTCCATCCTCTTCAGCAATAAAGCAGGTATTTGGATTGCGCTGCAGAAATTTTGTTATGCCGGCTTCGCTGTCATCAATACTGCGCAGACCCCGATCAAAACCCGGTTGACTGCTCCATAAAGCGAACAGGTCGGGGTAGTCTGCTATGCTTAACAAACGAATAGAGAGGGTCATACTTTTTAGATCATCCCGTACCGCTTAAGGGCAGTTTCAAGGATCATGTTTACCAGTTCCGTGTGGCCGATTCCATCTGCCTCTGCTTCAATAACGATATCAGAAATCTTGGGCGTCAAACCCGGCAGCGGATTGATCTCAAGGATATAGGGTTTGAAGTTATCATGCGCGTCCAAGCGAAAATCGATGCGGGAAACATCCAACGCACCCGTCACGCGGAAAACGGCGGCTGCCAGCCAGTTCAATTCATCCACCTGGTCTTCGTCCAAAGGCGCCGGGCAAATGTATTCCAGGTCTGCGGCAAAGTCGGTTTTTAATGTGTTGCCATAGACTCCGCCAAACTCAAGCCAGGGCGCCAGGTTAACTTCCATTGGAGGTAAAAAGCGCAGCCCAGCCTGAATACGGTGGGCGGCCTCGTCCAAAGGGATCCGACGGGCAACCGGACCGATCAGGTTCCCTACCAAACCAACAGTTACTTCACGTCCCTCAATATACCGTTCGACCAAAGCGCTCTGCTTGTATTTGCGAATGATGTATTCAAGCTGTGTGCGTAATTCTTCTTCATTATTAAGAATAGATTGATAGCTGACGCCCATTCCAGTTCCTTCTCGGGAAGGTTTGATGAAGAGCGGAAACTCCATTCCTTCTTCCAGGGGCTCATCCACTCGTTCAAAGCTTTGGAATTCAGGGGTCGGTAAATTATGCCAGGCCAACACGCGTTTTGTCATTGGTTTATCCAGAGTCAGTGCCAGGGATAAAATCTTGGAACCGGTGTATGGGATCTGCAGTTTTTCCAGGATCGCAGGTATCTGGGCTTCACGCGAGTCGCCGAAGTGACTCTCAGCAATGTTGAAGCAGATATCAGGTTTATATTGTCGGACAGTATCGATGATGGTCTCGTCAGCTTCAAGGAATTCCGCCTCATGCCCTCCAGCTTTTATCGCTTCAACCAGGGTTTGCACGGTGGATCCGGAATCAAGATCATCCCATTGATCTCCCCCCATTCCTTCAAAAACAGGCGCGTTTTCTTTCAGATTTGCCAGTACGGCCACGCGAAAATTTTTCATTTTTTAGAGCATCTCCCGGGAAATAATATTTTCACACAACCCTGAATTATAGTAGGTTTTCAAAAAAGTTGAGTTGACTATTTAAGGGTGTAAGAGCAACATGATAATGTCCTAAAGTAGCAAAATAGAAATGTCCTAAT
>CAZYIJ010000037.1:14755-16375 GCA_964647425.1 uncultured Anaerolineaceae bacterium | reverse complement strand
TGTGCACTGCCAACGCTATCTATCGTGACCGAAACGGTGTGGTGCGCATTGACAAAAAGAAATGTGTCGGCTGTCTCGGTTGCGTCGGCTTTTGTTCGGAACTGGTAATGTTCTATGCAGACGATCTGGAAATACCATTCAAATGCATCGCCTGCAACATCTGCACAAATGCGTGTCCTACTGGCGCGTTGGAGGTCCTGGTAAGCCAGGTGAGGGAAAAATAATGGGAACTATCATCAAAGAATACAATTACACTCCCGCGAAAATCGAGCGTGGCTATTCAGGAAAATCTCTTTACATTAACGTGTCTGATCTTCGCATCGAAGAAAAAGTGATCACTGACTTCATGAAAGAGAAATTCACCGGCGGTAAAGGATTTGACCTCTGGTATCTTTGGAATGCGGTCACACCGGAAACCCGCTGGGATTCCCCCGAGAACGAAATCGTCATGAGTGCCGGTCCGATGGGCGGCATCACCCAATATTCAGGTACAGGTAAATCCCTGGTTGCTGCCATTTCACCTCTGACTGGCATCCCCATCGACAGCAACGCTGGTGGTTACTTTGGACCTTTGCTCAAATTCTCTGGTTGGGATGCTTTTGAACTGCAAGGAAAGTCAGATAAAGACATCCTTATTTTTGTTGACGGCAATAACGGTCTCATTCAGATCGAAGAGGCTGAGGAATACCCGGAAGATTCGCACCTGCTTGCTGAAGAACTAACTCGTAAATATGCGCTGAATGAAGATGATATGGTTAACATATCGGTGGTCTGTACAGGCAGTGCTGCCAAACATGGCTACATGGGCATGCTCAACTTTTCCTTTTATGACCCACGCCGAAAGGTATGCCGCTTTAAACAGGCTGCCCGCGGAGGTTTAGGCACCATCTTACGTGACAAAAAAGTCAAAGCACTGGTCGTGAAATACAAGGGCGTCACACCAAACCTTAATAACGCTGCCGATATTTCTACGATCAATAAGGTCGGCGTGAAGTATCACAAAGAAATGCATGATCTGGATAGTAAACAAAACAAAATGCGCCAGATTGGCACTGCCAATACAGTTATGATCATGAGTCAGTACGACCTGTTACCTACGCGCAACTTCCAAACCGGTGGTGATCCTGAAACCGTAAAAATCTCTCCGGAGGTGTTTATCAACGAATGGCTGACCCAGGGCTTGCACGATGGCTGTTGGTACGGCTGCACTATGTCTTGTGCCAAATGTGCCGATCATTTCTTGCTCACCAGCGGGCCTTACGCTGGCGAGCGTGTGACTGTAGACGGACCGGAATATGAATGCGTGGCTGGCTTGGGTGCCAACCTGGGCATTTTTGACCCACAGGCCATTCTCGAAGAAAATTTCTATTGCGATACCTATGGCATTGACCTGATCTCCTTCGCCACTTGCACTGCCTTCATCATGGAGTGCTACCAGCGTGGTCAGATCACCCAGGAACAAATGGGCGGCTTGGACCTGCGTTTTGGAAACAAGGATGCCGTGCTTGAACTGCTGCATCAAATGTCTCGCGGGGAAGGTTTTGGTAAATTGGCTGGTTTAGGCATCCGCAATCTGAAAAAGATTTTCGTAGAAGAATTTGGCGCAGAGTCGGCACTTTT
>CAZYIJ010000037.1:0-14745 GCA_964647425.1 uncultured Anaerolineaceae bacterium | reverse complement strand
AGCGGATGCAAAGTTGCTGGAAGATATCGGGATGGAAACCAAAGGACTGGAATATTCCGAATACGCCCACAAGGAAAGTCTTGCCCAGCAGGGTGGCTTCGCCATGGCAACCAAAGGTCCCCAGCACGACGAAGCCTGGTTGATCTTCATGGACATGGTCAACAAGCAAATACCAACTTTCGAAGATAAAGCCAACGCGCTCTACTACTTCCCGATGTTCCGTACCTGGTTTGGGTTGGTTGGCTTGTGCAAGTTGCCCTGGAACGACATCGTGCCGGCTGACAACCATAAAACTGATTCGCCTGCCAAGGTGCCTGAGCATGTACAAAATTACGTTGATATTTTCAACGCTGTCACTGGCAAGAACATCGACAAGGACGAGCTGATTCTGCAATCCGAACGGGTCTACCAGTTCCAGCGTGTGTTTAGTGTCCGGATGGGCAAAGGCGAACGGAAAGACGACTACGCTCCCTATCGCTCACTTGGTCCGGTCAGTCGGGAAGAATATCTTTCTCGCCAGGAGTTGTATGACAAGCAATTGCGGGAGCTGCAGGGTCTGGAACCTGAAACCATGGATCTGGACGATAAAATTGCCAAACTCCGAAGTTACCGTGAAGACCAGTACGAACAGCTGATGGACGCTGTTTACCGTAGGCGCGGTTGGACCATGAACGGCATCCCAACCCCTGAAAGGTTGAAGGAAATTGGCATGGACCTGCCCCAACTTCTGGAAGTGGTTGATCCAAAACTGTGATCACAGTCAACACCGAGGCATACCCCTGGCATCCCGGCATGACTGTCAGAAGCCTGCTGGATGAAAAAGTGTTCACCTTCAGGCACATCATCGTCCGCGTCAATGGCGAATATGTGCCTGAGGAGGATTACCAAAAATTTGCTATCCAGGACGAGGACGATGTTGTCGTCCTGCACTTGATGGCAGGTGGATAAACTTGTGAAACGCTATCTCCGAAACCACGATGCAATCAGCGAGACCGCACAGTCGCGTCTGGCTGAAAAACATGTGCTGGTAGTTGGTTGTGGAGGATTAGGGGGCATGCTGATCGAATGCCTCGCTCGCATCGGCGTCGGGCACTTGCACGTGGTGGATGGCGACCTGTTTGATGAAACCAACCTTAACCGCCAGTTGTTAAGCTCAACCATGAATTTGGGCAGACCCAAGACACTTGCTGCTCAACAACGCGTTATGGCAGTCAATCCTCTGGTCAAAGTGGAAGCATTCCAGACCTTGCTCACCGAAGAAAATGCCGCGGACTTACTCTCTGGTTGTGATGTTGCCGTAGATGCTCTGGATAACATCCCTGCTCGTCTGCTCTTGCAGCAAGCAGCAAAAGCTGCCAATATTCCTTTGGTACATGCTGCCGTGGCCGGCTGGGTTGGGCAGGTGTGCGTGATTCAACCCGGACAGGATTTGCTCAATTTGCTTTATCCGAATTCCAACGAAATGCAAGGTGAGGAACTAGAAAGCGGTACCCTTTCTTTTACGGCGGCAGTCACAGCCTCCTGGCAGGCTGCTGAGACTGTCAAACTTCTCCTGGGCAAATCCGGACTCAAAGGAGAAGTTCTGCAAATTGATTTGCTCACTTCAAACGTCAACAAGGTCAAACTGATTTAGCAAACTCTGCTATCACCAATATCCTCACCGTTTATAGCTTCTGACCTCCTGATCACACCTGTGTCCTCTCCGCGTGCAGGTTCTGATTCTCTGATCGCACCCAGGTCCTCACCGTGTGCGCTTTCTGACCTCCTGATCGCACCGGTGTCCTCACCGTGTGCGGCTTCTGATCTCCTGATCACAACGCTGTCCTCACCGTGTGCGGGTTCTTATTCTTTGATCGCACCGGCGTCCTCACCGTGTGCGGGTTCTTATTCTTTGATCGCACCGGCGTCCTCGCCGTGTGCGCGTACTGACCGCCAGGTCTCCCATCATCCTAAGTCAATTTCTGCTCGCAACGCTTTCCTCTCCGTTTGCGGGTTCTGATTCTTTGATCGCACCGGTGTCCTCACCGAGTGCGCTTTCTGACCGCCAGGTCTCCCTTCATGCTAAATCATACATTTTCCACCTTATTCAATGTAAAAAACAACGGTTCTGACATGTTAAAATCCTTCATACATAAGCACAGGAGATGACAAAATGACTTTCAAATTAACTTACGCAACCATGCACAACCCCCCGCAGGAGTTGCACGATAATTTCGATGAAGCACTCGAAGCCACAAAACAAAATTTAGGCAAAGAATACCCGATGATCATTAACGGTGAAAAACGTTTCACTGAAGGAAAACACAAAGAATACTCTCCCATCAACACCAACTGGCACCTGGCTACCTTCCAAAAAGGAACTGCTAAAGATGCGGATGACGCCATCGCAGCTGCCAAAGCCGCTTTTCCAAACTGGAAAGGGATGAATTGGGACGAACGTGTCTATCTTGTCCGCAAATTCGCTGACCGAATATCTGAGCGCATCTACGAAATCTGCGCCGCTGTCAGCCTCGAAGTCGGCAAAAACCGGATGGAAGCCCTCGGAGATGTGGCTGAAATGGAAGATCTGATCCGTTGGGCTGCCCAGATGATGGAAGAAAACAACGGTTACCACAAATCACTCGGCTCTGACCCACTGGAAGGGCTGGTCTCAACCAATGAATCCGTTCTCAAACCTTATGGCGTCTGGTTGGTGATTGTTCCCTTCAATTTTCCCGCCTCTTTGGCTGGTGGACCAGTCGGAAACGCCCTGGTTGCAGGCAACACGGTCGTCCTCAAACCAGCTACAGATTGTAGTTGGACGGCTACACTTCTGATGGAATGCGCCCAGGAAGCTGGTATCCCTGATGGCGTCCTGAACTTGGTCACCGGTCCTGGTTCCACCCTTGGCAACGCCCTCATTGCCAATCAGGATGTGGCTGGTGTGACCTTCACCGGGTCCTACGAAGTTGGCATGGACATCTACCGCAAATTTGCAGCCCGAAGATACCCACAACCAACAATTCTGGAAATGGGCGGTAAAAATCCCACCATTGTCTCAAAAAATGCTGATATCGATCTGGCAGCGACCGGCGTGATGCGCTCTGCTTTTGGACTTCAGGGGCAAAAGTGTTCAGCCTGCTCCCGGGTCTATGTTGAAGAAGCCGTTTATCACGAATTTGTCAACAAGCTGGTGGCTAAAACTAACGAAATAACAATTGGCGACCCCACTCAACGTGAAAACTGGTTTGGTCCAGTCATCAATCGTAAAGCCAGCCAAGATTATGAAGCATACATTGAAGAATTGGCAGCGGCTGGCACCATTCTCACAGGTGGAAAAAAGTTGACCGAAGGTGAGTTGGCAAATGGTTACTTCTGCGCTCCAACTATAGTGACAGATGTTCCTCTTGAACATCATTTATGGAAACATGAGATGTTCCTGCCAATCACCATGGTCGCACCGGTGAAAGATCTGGAGCAAGCAATGCACCTGGCTAACGACATCGAATATGGTCTCACAGCTGGCTTTATTGGTGATCCCGATGAGACAGAATGGTTCTACGACAACATCGAAGCCGGAACAACCTATTCCAATCGCCCGCAGGGCACCACTACCGGTGCGTGGCCTGGATTCCAACCTTTTGGCGGCTGGAAGGGTTCTGGTTCTACTGGTAAAAACGGCGGTGGGTACTATTACCTGCCTTTATACCTGCACGAGCAAACCCGCAACCGAGTCTCAAAGGGTTAAACGAAACTGGTTTATCTCGCAAAGCAAAGTAAAATAAAACCAGGCCGCTCGCCTGGTTTTCAATTAACCAGCCTGAAGCAGATAAATATGTTTAAAAAATTAAGAAAACTTCTATCCATTACAGCGATCATCGCAGTGGCGTGGCTGGTCAAATCTTTCATTTCCAGCGATACAGTTACGCCTGCTGTGTTAGTCCTTATTTTGGGACTGTTACTATTAGCTTTAGTGATCTCAAAAATTTCCCGAAACCCAAAACGTGATGTCGAATTATCCCCTTCCCAGCGTAAACGATCCCGTGAACACAAATCCTGGATTTCCAGGATCGACCAAGATTGAAGATGAAAGTGGCAAATCAAAATGGAAGCAAAACGTAAAATTGAAATCTTAAGTACTATTTCCCTTAGTGAGGAACAGATAAAGCAAATCCAAAAACTGGATGAACGCATCAAGCTGGATGTTTACAAGTCAAAAGAAGTCAACAAGATCAGTGATGAAATCTGGAAGAAGACAGAAATTCTCTTCACCTCTGGCGCATATTTACCTCCAGCAGAAAAAGTCCCCAACTTGCGTTGGCTTCATAGCAGCTACGCAGGCATTGAGACGATCCTCGAGAACCCTCTGCTTGCTCAACCCGGGTTATTGGTCTCGAATTCCAGCGGTGTCGCCATTAGCCAGATGGGAGAATACGTGATCATGATGCTGTTGAATCTCGGGCACAAAATGCCTCAAATGATTCAGGCTCAACGCGAAAAACGTTGGGTCGAAGACAAGCACATCAGCCTGTTACCGAAAGAACTGCGCGGAAGCACAGTCGGCATCGTTGGTTACGGTTCCATCGGGCGCGAAGTTGCCCGACAACTATATGCTTACGGTGCCACAGTTTTAGCCAGCAAACGCGATGCCATGCAACCGGAAGATACTGGTTTCACACCTGAAGGCTTAGGCGACCCACTTGGTAATTACTTTCATCGTCTCTACCCCAATGAAGGCTTAAAAGGAATGCTCAAGGATTGTGATTTTGTAGTTCTGGCTCTTCCTCAAACCAAAGACACTGAGTGCCTTTTTGACAGGGAAATGTTCGAAGCGATGAAGCCTGGAGCCTACTTTGTAAACGTCTCCCGCGGGCAATTGGTGGATGAAGGAGCCTTAGTCGAAGCACTCAATTCCGGTCGCCTGGCTGGGGCCGCCCTGGATGTTTTCAGTGAAGAACCACTGCCAGAGGATAACCCCCTTTGGACACAACCCAATCTGATCATCACGCCCCATATTTCTGCTTTCTCAACCAAGATGATGAACCAGGTGGTCGATTTATTTATCGAAAATCTAAAACGATATCTCACTAACACACCTCTTTACAACCTGGTCGACCTGGAGCAAGGATATTAAGCTTAATGGACCTATTTGACCAATCGCTGGATGATCAACTTCTCTCCCAGGCACCGCTGGCTGCCCGAATGCGCCCACAAACGCTGGACGAGATCGTCGGGCAGCAGCACATCATCGGTAAGGGCACTCTGCTCAGGCGCGCCATCGAAGCTGATCGCCTTTTCAGTTCTATCATCCTCTACGGACCTCCCGGAACCGGGAAGACAACCATTGCCAGGGTGATTGCCAATACAACCAAATCCCATTTTTCATCCCTTAGCGCGGTATTGGCAGGCGTCGGAGATCTTCGGACGATCATTCAGGAAGCCACCGAACGCCGCAAGTACAACCGGGTCCGTACAATACTGTTTATTGATGAGATCCATCGCTGGAATAAAGCCCAGCAGGACGCCTTACTGCCTCAGGTCGAAAACGGTCTTATCACGCTCATCGGTGCCACCACCCAAAACCCCTATTTTGATGTCATCAAGGCGCTCGTCAGCCGCTCCCGCATTTTTGAATTGAAGCCCCTCACCCAGGAAGACATCCTGACTCTCTTGCACAGAGCACTAAAAAATGAGTTGAGCGGTTATGGAATGAGAACCATCCAGGCTGACGAAGATGCGCTGCAGCACCTGGCTGATATCTCTGGCGGAGATGCCAGGAACGCGCTCAACGCCCTCGAACTGGCAGTTGAAACTACGCCTGCTGAAGAAGGCGTGGTGCACATTACTTTGGATGTTGCCCAGGAGTCTATCCAAAAAAGAGCAGTGCTTTACGACAAGACCGACGACCAGCACTACGACACCATTTCTGCCTTTATCAAATCGGTGCGTGGAAGCGATCCGGATGCTGCTCTATATTGGATGACCAAGATGCTTTTGGCGGGGGAAGATCCCCGTTTTGTCCTGCGCCGTTTGATCGTGCTCGCCAGTGAAGATATTGGCATGGCAGATCCTAACGCCATCCTGGTAGCGAACGCTGCTGCCCAGAACTTTGAATATATCGGCATGCCAGAGGGATGGTATCCCATCGCCCACGCCGTCATCTACCTTGCCACTGCGCCAAAGTCGAATTCGGTCGGTGCCTTTTGGGAGATCCAGGAAGAAATTGGTCGCGAGGGAGCGGGAACCGTTCCAATTCACTTGATGGATGCCAGCCGGGATGCCAAAGGTTTCGGTCATGGTCAGGGTTACCTTTACCCCCATTCCTTTGATGGGCACTGGGTCAAGCAGCAATATTTGCCAGACAGCTTACAGGGGCATGAGTTCTACCACCCGTCAGACCAGGGCTACGAAGCAGAAATTCTTGAACGACTAAAAAAATGGCGTTCGAAGTCGTAGGGAACTGGTCTGCCTGTTTCCGAATTGCATAACACTTGGACCTAGAGCCTGTCGTACGTATTGGGCTTGCTTCCTCCGTGTTGTCTTCAAGACCAACCTTCACCATATCCTGTAATTGTCCGCGACTTTCTCCGCTTTTCATGTTAAACTTAAAGATTGCGAGGATGATATGTTGTTTAAACGAATCGAACAGCAAGCGCCATTTATGATCATCGGACTGGGAAACCCAGGTCTGGAATATCGCTATTCCCGGCACAACTTCGGTTTTATGGTGATCGACGCGCTCGCTGAGAGATGGAATCTCCCTTTGAAAAAAATTAAATTCAAAGCCGTCATCGCAGAAGATAGATTCAGAGGCAACAAAGTTATTCTCGCCAAACCATTGACCTATATGAACGACTCCGGCCGTGCTGTAGCCCCCCTGCTTCGTTTCTATAAGTGTCCACCCGAAAACATTTTGGTTATTCACGATGACCTTGACCTCCCGTTAGGTACACTTCGCATCCGCCCCTCTGGCAGTTCTGCTGGTCAGCGCGGGATGGAATCGATCACAGCCATGATTGGCACCCAGGAATTTCCCCGCATGCGGCTCGGAATAAGCCGTCCACCAGGTCAGATGGACCCTAAGGATTACGTCCTGAAAAAATTTCTCCCAGCAGAGGGAGAATTAAAAACAATGGTCATCAACCAGGCTGTTGAAGCAATCGAATGCTTTCTCACAGACGGGCTGACAAGGGCAATGAATAAATATAATGGCGAAATCGCTTGATATTTCCATAGCCGAAATAATTAAAAGTCTGCCCCCTTACACTGAGCTTCTAAAATCAATAAAGGCTGGAGACTTTTCCACCCAGGCGCGCAAGGGTTTGGGTTTGCCCCGCGCTGCCCGGCTTGCCTTGCTCGCTGCTCTGCACGCAGATCTTCAGGTCCCGATTCTGCTTCTGACCAACCGCTCAGACCGCGCTCTTTCACTCTATGACGAGCTTGGATTTTGGCTTCCCCACGAAGTAAATTACTATTTTCCCGAACCCAACCCCCTGTTTTACGAGGACCTGCCTTGGTCGCAGAGCACCCGTTTGGATCGCTTGCGCGTCTTCACCACACTCAGCCGTTACCTCATTCCAGGCGCTCAGAAACCGGATGTTCCACCCGTGATGGTGGCACCTATCCGGGCTTTGATGACTCGCACCGTGCCAAGGCGCACCTTTCTCAAAAACACTCTGAAAGTAAAGGCTGGTGATCGTCAGGACTTTCACCAAATCGCTACTCATCTGGTAGGGATCGGCTACGAATACAGCAACATTGTAGTTTCGCCTGGTCAGTTTTCAAGACGGGGCGGCATTTTGGATATCTGGTCTCCATCGGAGAACCAACCTCTCAGGTTGGATTTCTTTGGTGATGAAATCGATTCCTTGCGCCTTTTTGACCCCAACACACAGCGCAGCGATGTAAAGTTGGAACAAGCAGTAATCTTCCCAGCCTCCGAAGCTTTGCCAGTCGCTGCAATGCAGGACGGAGAATTACCATACCAACTAAAAGAACAGGATATTGCTGAAATCTATCAATTTCCATCGAGCCTGATCGATTTCCTGCCCAACAACTCCCTCATCCTTCTGGATGGCGAAGAGTTCATATCTGCTGCCGCGAATGACATTGAAGAAGAAGCGCTCGAACGCCTGGAGGAACTCAAAAAAGACAATCCAAGCGCGAACCCCAAGGTGCCATACCTGACCTGGTCCGAATTGTTGGACAGCACTGCCAACCGTCAATTCATCGAAATGGGTCACAGCCACGCTGAAGGCGGCTCGCCTCTATCAGCACTTTTTGACCCCGGACCCAGGTTCGCTGGTCGCTTGAAAGAATTTCAATTTCATATCGATTCCCTCACCAAGGACCAACAACCATGGACGGTCGTTTCACGCCAGGCTGCCAGGCTTGAACAACTCTGGAAAGAAACTCATCCTGACGAAGTGGTCAAATCAGATGCTTTCCTGGAAGGTTCGCTTTCGGGTGGTTGGGTACTGCACCTGGATAAAAGTTCCAGTCACCACCTGCTGACAGATAGTGAGATCTTCGGCTGGAGCCGCCCGCAACCACGCCGGCGACCACCGCTGAGCAGTGAAGCACCTGAGGCAATCTTTGCCGATCTCAAACCAGGTGATTATGTTGTCCACGTTGACCACGGCATTGGTCGCTTCATGGGGCTGCACAAACCCAATATCGAAGGCAGCCAACGCGAATACCTTACCATCCAATACAAGAACAGTGACGTTCTCTACGTGCCCATCCACCAGGCTGACCGAATCACCCGTTACATCGGACCGGATAGTTCTATTCCACATATCAACAGCCTTGGCGGCACCGATTGGAACCAAACCAAGTCTAAAGTCCGCCATGCCGTGGTGGAGGTTGCCGCAGACTTACTGGAACTTTACGCCAAGCGTCAGATGGCAAAGGGTTACTCTTTCAAGCCGGATTCTGATTGGCAGCGGGAGCTTGAAGCCTCCTTCCCCTACATCGAAACTCCTGATCAATTAATGGCAATCGAACAGGTCAAAACAGACATGGAGTCTGCCCGTCCGATGGATAGGTTACTTTGCGGCGATGTCGGCTACGGGAAAACTGAAGTCGCGTTGAGAGCCGCCTTCAAAGCAGTCTCCGATGGAAAACAGGTTGCCGTATTGGTCCCCACGACGGTGTTGGCACAGCAGCATTATGACACGTTCAATGAACGTCTTTCAGTCTTCCCAGTACAGGTGGAAATGCTTTCTCGTTTCCGCAGCCCCAAAGAACAGGATAAGATCATCAAGGACCTGGCAGCGAAAAAGATCGATATTGTTATCGGCACGCACCGCCTGGTTTCAGACGATGTCACTTTCAAAGACCTCGGTCTGGTGATCATTGACGAAGAACAACGTTTCGGCGTCACCCACAAGGAACACCTGAAAAAGTTACGAGAAGAAGTGGACGTATTGACAATGACTGCCACGCCCATCCCACGTACCCTCTATATGGCACTCAGCGGCGTGCGTGATATTTCTACCATCAACAGCCCTCCAGAGGAGCGCCTGCCCGTTGTTACGCACATTGGACCATATTCTCCCAAGTTAGTACGGGAAGCGATCGTGCGCGAGTTGGACAGAGGCGGTCAGGTTTTCTTTGTGCACAACCGCGTCCAATCCATTCCTGCTGTTTACAATCACCTTCAAAACCTGGTACCCGAAGCCCGCATCGGCATTGGGCATGGGCAGCTGCCGGAGAGCGAATTGGCGGATGTGATGCACCAGTTTACATCAGGTCAGATCGATGTTCTCCTTTCCACTTCCATCATCGAATCTGGTCTTGACATCCCCAACGCCAACACCCTCATCGTCGATCGGGCAGACACTTTTGGTCTGTCTCAACTTTACCAACTGCGAGGCAGGGTCGGGCGCGGTGCTCAGCGAGCCTATGCCTACCTGTTTCAGGACAAACGCCGTGCCCCAACACCGGAAGGTGAAGAAAGATTGGAAGTGTTGGCAGACAATTCTGCATTAGGTGCCGGATACTCAATTGCCATGCGCGACCTCGAGATGCGCGGGGCTGGTGACCTGCTCGGAACACGACAATCAGGCTATATCGCTGCGGTCGGCTTCCAGATGTATACAAAATTGCTCAGCCAGGCAGTTCAGGTCTTGAGAAGTGATTCGGGATTGGAGTCCATGGATCTGGTTGGTCAAACCAGGATTCAGTCACCCAGCCTCAACGTGAATGTCGACTTACCGCTCAACAGTGAGATCCCATCAACTTATATTCCAGATGAAGAGTTGCGCCTGAAACTCTATCGCCGCATTTCCAACTTGCGCAGTGACGAAGAAATCGCTCAAACTGAAATTGAGTTTCATGACCGTTTTGGCGAGCTACCGGAAGGGTTGCGGGACCTGTTTTTCCAAATGCAGGTAAAACTCGCCGCGGAGGAAATCGGGCTTGAATCTGTGACGATCGTCTCCCAACAGCTGTTGTTGACCTACCCCCCACTTCCTCAAGGGGTCAAGGAACGTGGTTTACCCGAGGTTGACGACCCCCTGGTTCGTGCGGGAAAAAATTCTTATTGGATCAATATCAAAGAAATCAAGGGCGACGCCTGGCGTGAAATATTGCTTCGGATTCTACAAAAATTGAAGCAAGCTGGTAAGTAGAGGCGACTTTCCATGATGGCTAAACACACGCATTCTGAAACCCATCCCATTAATTTCGGTCTTTTTGGGCTGTGATATACTGCAAAAATGATGTCCGCTCTCAAGAACTTGCCGAAATTCCTTCGATTTGCGCTTGTAGTTGTGCTCATTTTGATCGGATTAAGCCTGATGGCATGGTCGCAAATCAAGCCTTATCAGTTGAACGTAAACGGTGAGGTTATCCGGATGCAGGCACTGGTTTTGTTTCCTCGTGACCTGGTTAGATTGGCTGGCTACACCTTACAGCCTGCAGACAGATTATCCGTTGAACCTGACAAATTCAGCATCAACATTCCTGAGATCGTCAGCCTAAATACTGCCAGACCGGTTTCAATTAAAACCCCAACAACAGCAACTGAGATTACAACTGCTGAACTGCTGCCAGCCAACATTCTCCAGGAAGCAGGCATCCAACTGTTCCCCGAGGATATCATCCAGATAAACGGTGAGACCGCTCAGCCTGACCAAACACTACTCCCCGGAGAGCCTCTCAGTCTCCAATTTCTCCCTGCCAAACAGGTTAATATTTACATCAACGAACAATACTCCACTACCCTGTTCACTCAAAAAGCAACTTTCGCAGAAGCGTTGGCAGAGGCAGGTCTGGAATTTAACGAAAATGACCGCTTCTCACCCAGGCTCCATGAACCACTCACAACCAATGCTCATCTGCAGATCACGCTTGCTGAACAAGTCTGTGTCACGTTCCCTCAAACTCAGTTTTGCGGTCTCAGTGCGGGAGAAACCGTAAGCGAAGCGCTTGCAGACCTGGGCATAGCCCCTCAACACCTTGATTACGCGCAGCCAGCAGAAGACCAACCTCTCCCAGAAAACAGAACGGTCAGCTTTCACCAGGTTGAAGAGCGCTTGATCTTGCAAACCGACGAGACCAGTTTTTACTATTCCTACCAGGAAGATCCAAACACCCAGCTCGATACCACTGCTGTGATCGTACCCGGTCAACCAGGCATCGAAGTGCTGCGAACAACCGAACGCATTGAAGATGGCATTCTACTTGTCAGCACCTCCGAAGCCCCCTGGAAAGCCAGCGAGCCCCGTGACGGAGTGATGGGTGTAGGCACGCGCGCCGTCCTGCAAACCGAAACTGTTGACGGTGAGACCATTGAATTTTGGCGCAAGGTCAGTGTCTACGCCACCTCTTACCATCCCTCTACGTTTGGTGACAACCCCAGAACGCGATCCGGGTTGCCCCTGGTAAAGGGCACCATCGCCGTTTCAGCTGCCTGGTACCCTAGTATGGCGCTCCAACGTGTGTACGTGCAGGGTTACGGCTATGCCACCATTGGCGACTCCGGCGGAGGCATACCCGGCACTTATTGGATCGATCTTGGTTACAGTGACGAAGATTATGTGGGCTGGCACAGTTGGACCACCCTCTATTTTCTCGCTCCCATTCCAGCTTGGTATCCGGTGGTATTGCCATGACTCTCAAACAACTCAACATTTTTCCATTGTTAAAGAAGTACGGAATCAAGCCAAAAAAATCTTTAGGACAGAACTTTCTTATTGAACCTGCCGGTTTAAACAAGGTTATTGAAGCAGCAGATCTGACCTCTACAGATGAAGTGCTCGAAATCGGTGCCGGACTGGGCAGTTTAACTTACCTATTATCCCAAAGCGCAAAGCAGGTGACAGCCGTCGAGATCGACCGTGCCATGCTCGCTCCCCTGCGGGAAGCACTGGCTGAATTTACGAACATAAGCATCATCGAAGGCGACATCCTGGAACTCAAGCCGGATGAACTTATGCAGGCTCAGGACTACGTTGTGGTTGCAAATATCCCCTACTACATTTCCTCCGCGATTATCAGACACCTGATGGAAGCACAGCACAGACCAAAGCGAGTGGTCTTGACAGTTCAAAAAGAGGTAGCTGAGCGCGTGTTGGCAAAAGACGGAAAAATGAGCCTCTTATCGCTTTCGGTCCAGGTTTTTGGGCAGGTTTCGATGGCTGGGGTGATCCCTGCGGATAGTTTCTTGCCTGCCCCGGAAGTAGATTCAGCAGTCCTGAAAGTGGAACTTTATCCTGAGCCCCTTATTCCATTTGAGCAGCAGCAGGCTTTTTTTAGATTGGCTCATGCAGGCTTTGGGCAAAAACGCAAAACCCTCCGTAACTCACTTTCAGCTGGATTAGCACTTTCAGGTTCAGAGGTTGAAACAATCTTAACAAACACCGGTATCGACCCGCAGCGTCGGGCAGAAACGCTAACTATTGTTGAATGGAAAAGACTTACAGAGGCTTGGTTGGCGAATCCTCTTTAACAGATTTTTCGCGTTTTTTACTTTTGCGAATTGCGGCAATGGCACCAATCACACCCGCAATACCCGCTAATAGAACAAAGGGTCGCTCAAGCAGCCACAAAAGCCCCCCCACGCCCTTGCGTGCATTGTTGACAAAGGCTGTTTTCGGGAGTCTTACTTGTCCCGACAGGTCAAAAGTAACCAGACGAGGCAGAAAGTCCTGTTCAACGCAGCCCTCCAGACTGAAAACATAGACCGGCTTTCCAGATTGCCACGCTAAACGCAAATCGGTGCCGAATTCATCCCAGGTCATCGGTTTTGGAGCCTTCACCCCTTCCATCAACACGCCCCCACCGGTGCTGCCGATACCAATCGCCTGGGCTTCTTCCGCGTAACTCCAAAGGATGCGGTTTCCTATCGGTTGAAACATGCTCGAATAGAGCATCAGTACTTCACGGTCAACAGGTACGTCCACCAACCCACTGAACCTTTTTGCCACTGTCGGATCAAATTTGCGTTCATCAACAATAATTGGGAAATGGTAAGCTTCCAGAAAATAGCCATCATCCTTGATGCTCACAGCCAGTTTTCGGTAAGCCAGATTGGCTTTTTTAAGAGGATCTTTCGAGAGAAAACGTTGGAGAGTTTTCTTGATCAAGCGCGGGTGTAGGGTCAAGGCGTCGGTCATTCGTTTGAAATCCGGTTCAATTTCAAGCCCGATACCGTTCCATTCCAGGTTGTTTTCTTTTGTCCAGGCTTTGAAATCTGCATAACGCTTTAAAGCCTGAGCGTGGTTCTGCATATTGAACCAATAACCCTCTTCTTTTGGAAGAAGCAGCCATGCCTTAACTGGAATTTCCAAATGGTTGAGCTTTTGGACAACTTCAATCCGTTCCTTCGAAAAGTCGGGAATTCCAAGAGATACAGCTGCACCGAGTGTTTTCAAGTCATCATAAACAAAGCGGCTTTCGAAAAGCTTTTTGAGCGCGGGTCCATCCAACTCGCAGAAGAAGGTCAGTCTCGAATCCATCGTATCACCAAAATGATTAACGTTCTTCTCTTGATAAAGTTGCGCTTTTTGTTATGAGGGCTGCGTTTTCTACAATGAATATGTCAGTTTTGGATAGGTGATTTGGCAGGGATGCCAACCCGGCGGGGAAATTCAGCTGGTGTCGGTTTAATTTTTTGTAAAACCACCAGGTAGCGTTCATCGTCCACTCCGGGCAACTTTACTGGAAGAATTGTCTCAAGTTTTCCACCCATCAGCCTGATAGCATTTCGGCTTGCTTCTGCTTCCTCTTTCGCGCTGGCACTTTTTTGCATCACTGTCAGCCCACCTGTTCGTACCAGGGGCAGCAAATATTCCACCAAAACCGGTGTTTTTGCTACAGCCCTTGCCAAAGCCAGATCGTAATTCTCTCGATGAGCACGATCCTGCCCAATCTCTTCAGCCCGGGCACTGCTGACGATCACATCTTTTACACCTAGTACTTCGACAAGATGTTCACAAAAGCCGGCTTTCTTTTTGACTGATTCGACCAGGGTCAGCCTGGCTTCTGGATAGATAATTTTGAGTGGGATGCCAGGTAAACCCGCCCCTGTGCCAATATCGATCATACTTTGCGGGGTCCAACCTTCAGGAAAAGCCATGATCACGCTAAGAGAATCCAAAAAGTGCTTAATTTGAATTCCTTCCTCATCGCGAATTGCGGTCAGGTTGAATTTCTGGTTCCATTCCAGCAATTCCTGCATAAAAGTATCAAATTGCCCCACTTGTAAATGTATAGACCGGATAGATCGCTGACAGGTGTTCGGACACATGGTTGACAGAT
>CAZYIJ010000036.1:0-16444 GCA_964647425.1 uncultured Anaerolineaceae bacterium | reverse complement strand
TCTTTTTCAATCGCTTTTCGAATTTTGTGAATATGCCAGCGCGTTATATCCCGGGCTTCTACTTTCGTGCAACTATATCCCTGGGATTCCATAACCAGGTTTTCAAAAGAAACTGCTTCAGGTGAATAGCGCATAAGAGTCACAACGTAATCGAAGGAAGAGGATGGCAAAGAGATTGCATTGTCATCAATCATCAGGTGGCGTGTGTGCAAGTCCGCCCTGATGGATCCACAATTAATAAACCGCCCATCGTTTGGGTCGTTTGGGTCGTTTGAGTCGTTTGCCTCCGACTTGGTCGTCGTAGACTGTGGAGCAGGAGGAGGAGATGAACCTAACTCTGCTAATAAATCTTGAACCTGGGAAATAATTTCTTTTTGCCTTTTTGGCTCCTTACTTTCCGCCAGAACCTGGCTGACACGTTCCAGAATAGCTGCCGGGTCAATTGGCTTCAATAGAAAATCTCGCGCGCCGCCACGCACTGCCTGCATGGCTGCATCCAGTGTAGCATGCGCGGTCAGAATAATTACTGGCATATCTGGATTAATTTGGTGAATTTCGGGGAGCATTTCGATCCCCAACCCATCCGGCAGTTTGATATCAAGGAACAGTAATGAATATGTATCTTCCTGCAATTTTTGCATGCCCTCTTGCTTTGTTCCTGCCATCGTTGGTGAATAACCTGACCTTTTAAGGATTGCCGCGAGAGTTTGTCGTAAAGCCGGTTCGTCATCTATGATCAAAATTTTGTTCATCAATTACCTCCCACATATTTCTACAAAGAACTCAAAGGAAGCCAAACCCCAAATTCAGCACCCTGATCATAATTACGGGCAGTAAGTCGTCCGTGATGCCTTTGTATAATTTCATAACTGATTGCTAATCCAAGTCCTGAGCCCTTAACCTTGGTGGTCTGAAACGGCTCAAAAAGTCGATCTGTGTATTCAGGTGGAATCCCTGGGCCAGAATCACGTACCAGCACGCCAACTTCATTGCTCCCAGGTGATCCTTGTTTGAAAATCAACTCCAGGCGACCACCATCTGGCTGCATGGCTTCGATAGCGTTGGTGCAGATATTGATAAATACCTGCTTGATTTGGTCTTTGTCACCCCTTGTTTCCCATTGTCCATCCGGTGGCGGGTCTAAAACCCATTCCACCTGCCCTGTTGCTAATTGACCCTGTAAAAGACTCTGCACCTGAGACACCACGGAGATCAAGTTGAAGCTGGATTCAGTTTTTGATGTCGAAGGACGATAAATTTCTCTGAGTTGTCCGACCAGGTTCGAGATGCGCTTGGTTTCAGCAGAGGCAATTTCCAGGTACTCCCAGACCGGGTCATCTGGGTCAATGTCAGCCCGGATCAGATAAAGACTGTTTTTGATTGTCTGCAGCGGGTTATTGATCTCATGCGTAATCGATGCCAGCATCCGTCCCATCGCGGCAAGTTTTTCGGCCTGCACGAGTTGTTCATGCATCAGCAAGTCTTCTGCGATCAGGTTTTCCAGATCCTTGTTCAACCGCTTCAGCTCTTCTTCTTTTCGTTTGAATTCAGTTTGGTCTCGTAGGCTGGCGAAAAATTCAGTATATTCGCCCTCCTCATTCTTGAATACAATCGCGTTAAAAGTTACCGGGGTAACTTCTCCTAAACGATTTACAAGCTCCAGCTCAAAGTCCCGGACACTGCCCTCATCAAATACGGTATTAAACGCTTTTAAGGCGTCATTTTTATCTGTAAACAGGTCTAAAAATTCTTTGCCAATAAGCTGATCACGTTTGAGGTTGGTTACAGCAATCGCAGTCTCATTGACGTCCGAAATCCTTCCTGACTTCTTGACAGTCATTAATGCATCCAGGTTGATTTCAATCAGTCCACGATTGTACCTGTTCATCTGAAGAAGGTTTTTTTGCGCAAGTTTAATCTTGGTGATGTCGATCCCAACTTCAAGGATCATTACGTCGTTTTCGACCTTGTACAGGAAGTCGTAAACATCATAGATCTTCCCGTCAGGACCTTCCCATTCCCAATGATGGGGATAATCGGTCTCCAACGGTTTGAAAGACTCGCATATATCACAAGGCTCACTTCGATTGAACAAGCACTGATAGCAGGTCAAGCCTTCAGGATCCCCAAAATGTTCACGGAAATAACGGTTTGCTCTGACAATTTCATGATTTTGCGACAGCACCACCAGGTAAGCCGGAAGCAAATCAACCAGGGTTTCGAATTGCTGCCTTTCTCTTTCCATCGAATCTTGCTCGGAGGCCAGTCTCAACTCAATATTATGTTGGGCGATCCGATTAGCTGTTTTGAGTTCTTCAGTTCGTGCAGTCACAAGATCTTCAAGTTGGGTGTTGATCGATTGAAGAGCTTGTGCCGCCTCAACCTGGTCAGTGATATCTGTCGTATAGATGCGTAAGTGCTGGATTTCCGGCAGGTAAAGAAGGCTTTGCCTGAACCAGGCGTTTTCAATTTGAATGTCACGGGTTTTCCGCTGATTACATCCATTTGCAAGATCATCAAGAAAAGGGCTAATGTCTTTCAGCAGTGAATTTGAGCAGTCATTCTTCCCTGTAACCAAACAAAATTTCTTGGCGGGTTCGTTTTGATAAATTATCAGACCATCCACATCAATTTCGATAACTGCCTGGGGGTTATTCTCTGGGAAAGAAGCCAACCATTCCTGATGTATTGCAGTTAGCTTGTCTTCAGTGATATCGGAAAAAATGACGCCAAACTTGTGGTCTGCAAATTTATAGGCAAATACCTGATAGTATCGATTCAGTGCAGAATGATCTTCAAATTTGTCTGGAACCCCGCTTCGAACTACCTCGCTAAACTTCTCCAACCAGATAGGGTTATCATCTGGGACACATTGATTATGCGTCCTTCCCACAACGTCCTGTTTTGAGAGCCCTGTCAGCCTTTCAAACGCCGGATTAACATCCAGATACTTGAAGTCGATCGCGTTGCCATCCACATCGTAGATCAATTCATGCAGCGCAAAACCTTCCTCCATGCTGGAAAACAAGCTGCGGTAATTCTCGTCAATTTCCGCATCTGTGAGAAGGGGGAAGCTTGTAGAAGGTTTTAGAACGGTCGCCATTCACTATTCCTTTGTCTTGCTCCGATTGTCGAATAAAAACTACACTTGCCAGCAAACAAACAATGATTTCTTTGATCCCTCAGCTAAGAAAGTCCCTGGAAAAAAGGCGTCTTTTCTGAGGTGAAACGACCTCATCCGTCTATAAGTTATAGTTTATTAAGAAGGTCTGAATTTCACCTCGTGCGTCATGGTTGCCACCGTGCTGATGGTCGTATGAATTGAACAGTACTTGGCCGCCAGTTCTACAGAGCGCAAAAACTTATCCTCGTCCACTTCTCCAAAAACGGTGATGTCCATCTTGGTCCATTCCAGTGTTGTAGGTGTTTCTTTGCGCTTCTCGCCAGTGACAATGATTTCCATTGTCGGTATTTCCAGTTTTCGTTTAATCAAAATATCAGCTAAGGTCGCCTGAAAACAGGCGCTCAATGCCCCTAGAAAGAACTCGTATGCATGAAATTCACCTTCTTGCATTCCGATTTTTACAGTGGCGCGATCATTATCGAGTGTTGAACCGGTTGGTGTATATGTTGTTTTTACTTGTAGCATCTTACTCCGTGTTAATTTGCGTTTCTTTTTGGTCATTATACAATTATCGGAGATCCGATTCAACGTTATGTAGGGGGCTTTTTACCTTACTACTCTTAATCTCTATTCGTGCTGCCTGCACATGGTTTTATATTCAGGTCCCCAAGCAAAGGCTTCCTGTTAAATTCTGTGACGGTTTTTATCCCAACGAATTCGGAATATTCCAAAACACTTAAGTCTTTTCAATCACCCAAAAATGTGACAGTCCCAATCGCTGCAATGGCGTTTTTTCAGATGCCTGCAATATCGATCGCAAGGCTTTGCCAAAACGCGGTTTTCGCTCGATGATATTGTCGTACGCTCCAAAAATCGTTCGTTGTTCCACAAATCTGACCGGCAGCCCTTCAAACAACCCTGCCAGATCCTTACGGGTATAAACCTCAACATGTGGTGCCAACTTGTCCCGTAAACTGCGCGGAAGCCAGTTGATCAAAGCAGTGTTGCCAAAATGATATTTGCCTTTCCAGTAATGCCCGTGCGTCTCAAACGGGTACCCTCGGTTGGGGCAAAACAGAACGATTCGTCCTCCAGGTTTTAAGACCCTTACCATTTCACGAATGGCTTTCTGATCATCCTGAACATGCTCCAGTACTTCGTGGCTGAAAACCAGGTCAAAACTATTTGAGGGCACCGGCAGGTACTCGCCAGCGGCACAAAATACATGTTGGCTGAATTCACGGCTGTCCTGCACACGCGGCAATTCGATATCCAAACCCACTACCATGCCAGAAACTGGGACTAACCGGGAAAGATACATTCCCACCCCACAACCATCCACCAACACCTTGCCATCCAACCGTTCGCCGGCTGCCTCGCGCAGCATGCTAAAACGGCGCTCCTGTCCTGCCCGCCAAACATGCGAGGGCTCTCCGCGCTGGGCAGATTTATCTAAATCCTGGGGAATAACTTTTGGCATAGCCCTATTTTACACGCTAATCCGTCTTCCTGAGCGAAGCAAAGGGTTAAGTCGTTGTAGGGATTGGTCTCGTACCATTCCGGAAAAGCCCGTTCCTTACGATGGTAAAACCAATCTTCACCCCCTCCAGCGCAGCGATGGGAGGGGGATCAAGGGGGTGGGTCTTTTGAAGCACCACATCCATTACTTTGTGTTCTAAATCAGGTCTTACAAATTCAAAAAGCTATAAAAACAAAGACTGGCTAATTGCCCCAATCCACTCTAGCTTTTGTCTTTCCTCTCAGCCATTTTTCTGCAGCAATGGCTGCAATTGCCCCATCTCCTGCTGCGATCACTGCTTGCTTCACGTGTGTACAGATAACATCCCCAATCGCGTATACACCGGGGATATTGGTCTGATTCTCACGATCCACACTCACACATCCATCGTCTGAGATCTCCAGTTGACCTTGCAAAAAGTCTGTGATCGGTTTAGCACCTTGCAAATAAACAAAAACTCCGGAAAGAGCAAGGCTCTGGTCACTGTCACCAACCTCGCGCTCTAAATAGCGCACGCCTTCAACCTTTTCGGCACCATAGATTTCCTTCACTATGCTGCCCAGGTGCAAACTGATATTCTCGGCTTCATGCAGACGTTGGTATTCTTCTGAGCTTACGTTAATTTCTTTGCCGGGGGCAAAAAAGTGCACTGTTTTGGCAAAACGAGCCAGGTACAGTGCTTCATCAACCGCCTCATCACTTTTGCCAATCACAGCCACATCCTTGTCTTTAAAGAATGCTGCATCACAAACCGCGCAATAAGAAACTCCTCTGCCTAGCAGCTCTGCTTCGCCTTTGATCAGGTTGCTGCGCCCCATTGAACCGGTTGCGATGATGATTGATCGTGCTTCATAAACTCCCAGGTTACCAAACACTGCCTTTTGCTGACCGCTCAGGTCAGTGCCGATAGCCTTGTCATTGATAAACTCAGCTCCAAATTGCAGGGCTTGATCACGCATGGTTTGCAACAATTCTGCGCCAACAACCTCTCCATGCAACCCTGGATAATTGGCGATCTTGCTGGTCGTGCCCAGTGCGCCGGTGGTTAACCCTTTGTCCAAAATACCAACCTTCAGGCTAGCCCTGGCAGCATACATAGCTGCCGTAGCCCCTGCCGGACCTCCTCCAATGATCAACACATCGTAAACCTGATTATAATTTTCTGACATATATACCTCGCAATTTCTAACGGGCAAGTATAACCAAAGTGTCACTTAACTGAATACAAAGCTTCTGCAAAAAGCTTAAAAGGGATTTTTTGATAGTTTTTTAGAGCACTGACTTGCTATAAATAACCTTACTTAATGGGTATAACAACAAAATGACCAAAAAATTTTATCAACAAAGCCTCCCGGAGCGGCTGGAAACGCTTGCCGCAAGCTCAAATCTGAGCCTGGAAGATCTGCATGCCTACCAAAAAGATGGTGGGTTGGACACTGAGACTGCCAAAGCCATGGTGGAAAATGTGGTTGGTCTTTACAGTCTGCCTCTTGGCATTGCCCAAAATTTCGTTGTCAATGGGCGCGAGGTTTTGGTTCCGATGGTCATCGAAGAGCCTTCAGTGGTTGCAGGTGTCTCCTTTATGGCAAAACTTGCCAAAGCCAATGGCGGCTTTCAAGCCGGTATGACCTCCCAGGAGATGATCGGTCAGCTGCAGGTGCTTGATCTGCTCGACCCCCAGGCAGCTGCTGAAAAAGTGCTTGCTCATAAAGACGAATTGCTGCAGGCAGTTGCAGATTTCCACCCCAATATTCAAAAATATGGCGGCGGTCCGCGCGATTTGCAAACCCGTATCCTGCCCGAAACTGAGGTTGGTCCAATGCTGATCATCCACCTGGTCGTGGATGTCCAGGACGCCATGGGTGCCAATATAGTTAACTCCATGCTCGAGTTCCTCGCTCCAAAGATCGGAGAACTGACAGGTGGTCGGGTAAATTTGCGCATCCTTTCCAACCTGGCAGACCGGCGCCTTGCCTGGGCACGTGTCCGAATCAGCTGCCAGGACTTGAGTTTTAACAACTACAGTGGTGAAAAAGTACGGGACGGCATCATCGAAGCCTGGGCTTTTGCCGATGCCGACCCTTACCGTGCTGCCACTCATAATAAAGGTGTTATGAACGGTATTGACGCCGTAGTTTTGGCTACTGCCAATGATTGGCGAGCCGTCGAAGCCGGTGCCCATGCTTATGCCGCCCGCTCCGGGCAATACCGCAGCCTCACCCAATGGTCCAAGTCTGAGAATGGTGACCTTGAGGGTTTCATCGAGCTTCCTTTAGCTTTGGGAATCGTTGGCGGGGCTACCAAAGTGCATCCTACAGCCAAAGCAAACCTCAAGTTGATGGGGGTACAATCGGTAACAGAATTGGGCGAAATCATTGCCGCAGTCGGTCTGGCTCAAAACCTGGCAGCGCTGCGTGCCCTGGCTACCGAAGGCATCCAAAAAGGTCATATGAGCCTGCATGCCCGCCAGATTGCCTTGTCTGCCGGTGCCAAACCAGAGCAGGCGGATGCGCTTGCGGCCCAACTGGTATCTGAAAACAACATAAAATTAGCCCGCGCACTTGAAATCTTAGCGCAGTGGAATGGAAATAACTATGACTGAACACCAACACATCCCAAAACCTGAAAAAAGCAAACTTCTGGTGCCAAAAATCAAAGTGGGCATCCAGGGTTATGGTGCCTATGTGCCCCGTTACCGGTTACCTGCCAAAGAAATCGGGCGTATCTGGGGCAACACCGGCGGCTTTCCTGTTAAGGAAAAAGCCGTTGCCGGATTGGATGAAGACGTAATCACCATGTCCATCGAAGCTGCTCGCAACGCTCTCAAACGATCCGAAATCAGCGCAACAGAACTACGCGCTGTCTGGGTCGGCTCAGAATCTCATCCTTACGCAGTCAAACCAAGCGGTACCGTAGTAGCTGAAGCGATTGGTGCTTCCAACGACATCCAGGCTGGGGACTGGGAATTTGCCTGCAAAGCCGGTACTGAAGCGATGGTCGCCGCAATGGGTTTGGTGGGCTCAGGCATGGGTGAATATGCTCTCGCTATCGGCATGGATACTGCCCAGGGCAAGCCTGGCGACGCCCTGGAATATACAGCTGCCAGTGGTGGCGCTGCTTACATCATCGGTCCGCAAAAAGGCTCGCTCGCGTCAATCGAAGCCTCTTACAGCTTTGTTTCAGATACACCCGACTTCTGGCGGCGGGAAAACCAGACCTACCCCGAACATGGGCAGCGTTTCACTGGTGACCCGGCTTATTTCGAGCATATTCTGAGCTCCGCCCGAACTATATTGTCTGAAACTGGTTTGAAGCCAGCCGATTTTGCCTATGCTGTCTTCCATCAACCCAACGCCAAGTTTCCCCAGCGCGCTGGCAAAATGCTGGGTTTTACACCAGAACAGCTTGCGCCCGGTTTATTGTCTCCCATCATCGGCAACACCTACTCCGGTGCTGCTATCATTGGGCTGACTGCCATTCTAGATGTTGCCAAAACAGGCGACCTGATCTTGATGACTTCTTACGGTTCAGGCGCCGGCTCTGACTCCTTCATTATCAAAGTGCGCAGTGAACTGAAAAAAAGGCGCGGTAATGCTCTCTCAACCCAAGATTACATCGCCCGGCGCACCGAAATCGACTATGCCACCTATCTGCGCTTCCGCGGCGAGATTGTGATCCGCTAACATGCAAACCACCAATGACGTTTACATAGTCGGAATTGGTCAGACCGAAGTAGGAGAGCTTTGGGATGTCTCTCTGCGCAGCCTGGCAGTTCGTGCGCTCAGGTCTGCCCGCCATGATGCTGGCGATTTGCAGCCTCAGGCAGTTTTTGTCGGCAATATGCTGGCAGCCAACGCTTCCCGCCAGGCGAACCTGGGTGCTCTGATCACCGAATATGCGGGGCTTTCTGGCAAAGCAGAAGGCTTTACTGCCGAAGCTGCTGAGGCATCGGGCGGCGCTGCCATCTACCTGGCATACAATGCTATCCGCTCTGGCATGGTCGATGTTGCCGCAGTGGTAGGCGTGGAAAAAGCAACTGATGTGGTCGGTGCCGGTATTGAGAACAGACTGCTTTCAACAGGTCTGGATTCTGATTACGAAGCCTCCGAGGGGCTTACCCTGGTAGGACAAGCCTCATTAATACTGCAGCGATACCTGCATGAAAACCAATTTCCCCGCGAAGCTTTGGCTCAATTCCCCATCATCGCGCACAGCAACGCCGTTAACAACCCCAAAGCAATGTATCGCCGTGCGATCGATTTGAATGCCTATCGCAATGCGCGCGAAGATACCGGCTCTTTCAATCAGTTTGATATTGCCCCTAATGCGGATGGCGCGGCGGCGCTGATTCTGACCAGGCAGGAATTCCTCCCAAAAAATCCAACGCATGTCCCTGTTCGACTTCTCAGTTCGGCTTTAATCACAGATCGTCTGGCGCTGCACGACCGCCCTGACCCGCTCTTTTTTGAAGCGGCAGCCGTTTCCGTGCAGAAAGCCTTGCTAAAAGCTGGCATCACCCTCTCTGATTTGGATTTCTTTGAGTATTCAGATAACACCACCCTGCATGCTCTGTTATCGCTAGAAGCAGCTGGTTTTGCCAGCCGAGGACAGGGCTGGAAACTCGCTAGCGATGGCTCGCTCACACTTCAAGGCTCGCTACCCGTAGCAACTATGGGTGGTCACAAGGCGCGGGGCTTCCCGCTGGGCGCATCCGGTGTATACCAAGTGGTGGAAGCCTGCCTGCAGCTTCGTGGAGAAGCAGGTGCTAACCAGATTCCGCATGCCCGTTTTGGTATGACCCAATCTCTTGCCGCCACTGCATCTGCCGCTGCAACACAAGTTCTTTCGGTTTAACTAATTCAGTTTTTTAACCGTCAATATCACTATTTCTTAATTTAACCTTCTCTTTGGAGAAGGAACACCGCGTGCGGTGGTTGAGGTCAACAGCAACCAGCCTACCAGTCTGCTTAATGCAGAGAACTATGTATAACCATCTTAAAGTACCATTTTTCTACTGGCTCATCAATTATCTTTGTTATAATCAGAATTGACCCTGGACAACATCATGAGTGATCAAAAACCTTCCTTCAAGATCCAAATCATAAAAGACGGTCCTTACCGCATCATAGGTGACATCCCGCTTCGCAAAATGTCACAGCACTGCTCCCCCTATGGCGAGCCGTTGGAGTGGATCGACGGTGGTGAACTGGGACACAAAGAAGGTAGCTATCTTCTCTGCCGCTGTGGTAAAAGCAAGACCATGCCTTTTTGCGACAATTCTCATATCGATTCTGGCTTCATAGGTGATGAAATTGCCATCACTGACGGACCTTTCGGTCGCGACTTACACTATTACGGTCCGGACGGCTTCACAGTTACCAAGCACGCCCGTCTGTGCATGAACTCCGGTTTCTGCGTGCTTAAAGATACCGATTTTGTCGAACTGACTGAAACATCGGGTAATCCTGAGAATAAGGCTCGCGCCATAAAAATGGTGGAGGACTGCCCCTCGGGTTCCCTGACTTATAAGCTTACAAAGGATGGTCCCGATGTGGAGCCTGAATTGCCCATGCAGATCGCCGATACCTACGAATGCACTCAGTATGGCGAAATTCGCGGACCTCTGTGGGTGATGGGCTACATCCCCATAGACCGAGCCGATGGTGCTCCCTTCATTCCCCGCAATCGCGTCACCCTGTGCACTTGTGGGCACTCCCGCATTAAACCGCTTTGTGACGGTACCCATCGTCCCCTCCAGGAAAATCAATTGCGTCGTAAAGCGCGCGAGCAGCAGGAAATTCAGAAATTGAGTGATAGTAACAGCTCTGATGAAGACACAATTGAGAAAAAAGCAAAGGGGTTGTCAAACCAGATTTCTTCAGCACTGAAACGTCTTAGAGACTCATTCAAGAAGGACGAGAGCTGAGTTTCAGGTTCATCAACTTTCATCAATTAATCTAAAATTCAACCCCCTGATAACCTGAATGCTTATTATTAGATTTGTGTAAAAATCCCTTAAAAGATATATCTTGTTGACTTAAAGCTTTGACAAAGACTTGCCCTTATTCTCTAAAAAGAAGATACTTATATTAAACAAATTACTATACAGTTTATGAGGAAAAGATGAATAAAAAAATTGCGATTATTGTCGGTTCAATCCGAAAAAATTCTTACAGCCAGAGTCTGGCTAACAACCTGGTAGCGCTTCTTCCTGAAGGGTACGATGCTGAGTTTATCAAAATTGATAATTTGGCCTTTTACAACCCCGATCTTGATGACGGAAATCCTCCGGATTCATACCAATTCTTTCGTGATCAGATCCGAGATGTCGACGCGGTAATATTTGTAACACCAGAGTACAATCGCTCGTATCCTGCTGCGCTAAAAAACGCTTTGGATGTTGGATCTCGTCCTTACGGACATTCGGTCTGGAATGGCAAACCCGCCCTGGTAGTAAGCCAGTCACCCGGTAATCTTTCTGGTTTTGGTGCCCACCATCACCTCCGTCAAGTTCTGACCATGCTGAACATGCCAACCCTGCAGCAACCCGAAGCTTATATCGCCCACACTCACAAATTGATCGATGAACACGGTATGATCAATAATGAAGGCACGCTGGAATTCCTTCAAAGTGTCGTTGATGCTTTCGTCAAACATGTAGAGCGATACGTGATCACGCCTACACCAGAACTAACTTTCTAAATTCTTAAAAGCACAGGAGAGCCTCACGGCTCTCCTTTTATATGATAAGAATTGTTTTTTCGACCGATGGTGATTTTAAAACCACTACGTTAATTATTTTTTATTCTGCTGTTCTTTCATCGGACCAGACACATAAAAAGCTGGATGGAATGTAACCTTTCCCTGCGGCATAGTGTCAGTGAAACTGCGGGCGAACGACACTTCTGCTGGTACTCCTTCGCAATAAAGACCATCAACGTTTTCGAAACCGAACCTTCGGTAGTATTGCGAGTGTCCAACCAGGTAACAACCGCCAGGATTCAATCTCATCAGCCTTTTTAATCCTTCCTGGATCAACATGCCGCCTATGCCCAATCGCTGGTATTGCGGAAGCACCGATAAGGGTCCCATGCCATACCAATTGGTGGTGCCATCAGAAATTTCGAGAGGAGAAAAGGCAACATGCCCTACTATTTGATCGTTCAAAAATGCAATCAGAGAAATCGTCAGGGCTCCGGCTGCGCGAAGAGCATCGATCACAAAATGCTCATTGTGGTTGCTGATTTCCATGTTTTCAAAAGCAGCTGCAGTCAACTCCCTGATTTCGTTAATGTCCTCAGGCTTTTCTTCTCTCATAATCAGATTGTCCATCATAGTTTCTCCATTGCAAATCTCACTCATCAAAAACTGTAAGATTCACTAAATTTCATGCTTGGCTTAATAATATCGCATAACAGAAATTTTTATGTAAAATTTCGCTTTTGATAAGGATTGCTCTTGGATGCATGAAAATCATTTTCACGGCTTCATATAGAGACTACAGCGTGCTATAATCCTCAACTGCAAAGGAGCATCGCATGAACGAACGAGTCATCTTTCCATTCACTGCCGTGGTAGGCCAGGAGCGCATGGCTCGCGCTCTGATCCTCAACGCGGTTGACCCCCGAATTGGAGGTGTTCTCATTCGCGGTGAACGCGGTACTGCCAAATCGACGATTGCGCGTGCTCTCGCGGCATTATTGCCCCCCATCGAAGTAGTCGAAAATTGCCGCTTCAACTGTGACCCCAACAAACCAACCACCTGGTGTACCGAGTGCCAGGAGCGCTTCATCAATGGCGAAGATCCTTTGCCCCATGTGCATCACATCACTCCTTTTATCAATTTGCCCGTCTCCGCCACTGAAGACCGCGTTGTAGGCACACTTGACATCGAACGCGCCATTCAGAAAGGTGAACGCCATTTTGAACCCGGCGTGCTTGCCTCTGCCAATCGCGGTCTGCTCTATATTGACGAAGTTAACCTGCTGGACGATCACGTGGTCGATATCTTGCTCGATTCAGCCGCCATGGGCGTCAACGTGGTTGAGCGTGAAGGCATTTCCTTCAGCCATCCCGCCCGTTTCATTCTCGTTGGTACGATGAACCCCGAAGAAGGCGACCTGCGACCGCAGTTATTGGACCGCTTTGCATTTTCGGTCGAGATCCACGGCATCCTCGACAAATCTCAGCGCGTTGAGATCATGCGCCGTAATATTGCTTTTGAGGATGATCCCGAATCCTTCCGCCAGCACTTTTTACCACAGGAACTTGAGCTTTCGCACCTGATCGAACAAGCCCGCCAACTTGTAGAAGAGGTTACTTTCACTCAACGCGACCTGCTGATCATCGCCGACCTGACCTCCTCGATGGAGGTGGACGGTCACCGCTCTGATTTAGTGATCCTCAAGGCAGCCCGTGCTCAAGCAGCTTTTGAAGGGCGCACTCGCATCACTCCTCGCGATATCGCACTTGCCGCCGAACTGGCTCTGCCCCATCGCGTCAAAGCTGGACCTTTCCGAAAGAGTGAAGCTGGCGCTGAGATGCTCAACACAAAAATTGCTGAGCTGAAAATGCAAACAACCCTCACCCCAGCCGAAGAAGAGCCGGCGGATCAAGAACAAGCTGACGACGATAGTAAAAAAAAAGCGACGCTCTAACTGAGCCAGAACCAAAAGACGGCGATTCAGGCTGGGATCCTGAAATGCCAATCGTTGGAGAATCCGGTCAGGATGTTTTCGTGCAGCTCAACACCCAATGGTGGGAAGGCGGCAAAATCATCAAACCAGGCGAAACCTTTGAACCGCGTCAACTTGACACCCCCCTGGATGAAATGGTGCGTAAACAGGGGGGACGCCGCTCGCAAACTAAGTCCAAAACCAAACGCGGTCGTTACACTCAAGCCCGTCCTTCCCCACGCGATAGCAGTGATGTAGCCCTGGACGCCACCCTGCGCGCTGCTGCCCCCTACCAACGCCAGCGCAAAGATTTAAAGGAAAGCTACCAGGTTGCATTCGCTGTACGCAGGGAAGATTTCCAGAAAAAAGTGCGTGTCCGTAAAACCGCTAACTTGATCTTGTTTTTGGTGGATGGCTCATGGTCTATGGCAGTAGCAGAACGTATGAAAGCTACCAAGTCCGCTATTCTTTCCCTGCTGACCGACGCTTACCAACGACGTGATCGGGTCGGCTTAATTGTTTTCCAGAAAGATCGCTCCACCCTGGTTCTCGCCCCCACCAACTCCGTGCTGTTGGCACAACGAGCCTTATCAAACATCCCTGTCGGTGGAAAAACGCCACTTTCAGCGGGTTTGCAAATGGCTTTTGAAGTCCTGCAGCGTGAGAAAATTTTGCATCCGGATGTACAACCTCTCCTGATCGTCCTTACCGACGGCGCCGGCAACGTACCACTTGTCCCTGGTCGTCCTGTGGCAGAAGAGACCGCAGAATTGGCTGGCTTGTTTGCGAATGAGAACATCCACAGTGTGGTCGTCAACATGGAGCAGAAGGTTTTTGACAGCGGGCTGGCTCAGCGCCTGGCAGAAGATATGAACGCGGTTTGTTACACCATTGAGGACCTGCGTGGCGAAACGCTTTACGAGACCGTCCAAAAAGAAATCCAAACCCCTTCCGCCCCCACCTACCGGGAGTTGGGTTGATTTCCAGATTCACCCACAAAAATCAGATTAATATAAATCGGTATAAAATGTTTGCTTTTTAGATTATTTTTCTACTGCAACTACGACAATATCGGGGAAAAACTGGCGGATGGTACCTGCCACCCAGCCTTGAAGCGTTTGTTCTGAGAGTTCACATTCTGCGCAAGCTCCACACAAGCACACATTAACAATATCCCCATCGACAGAAACCAATTCCACTGAACCGTGGTGATACTGTTCGATATAAGCGCTGATTTGCTCGATAAGCGCGGCAATATGTTCTTCTTTCGTAAAGTTAGGTGGGGTGTGTGGGGTCATTTTGGCTCCTCTTCCTGATGGCTTAATTTTATCATGTGTCCTGTGAATTCAGGAAGGTCCTTTCGTAGGCCGCGATTGAGAGCGCTAGTCACCTTTGCCTACGGATAATTTTTCGCGTTCTCAATCCGGCAAAGAATAACCCTTCGAAAAATGATCCGTGCTTCACTATCATTCGCCGGATTGGATGGAAAGCCAGATATAAGATGGACCAACGTTCAAGATCCACACGATCTCGGCCTACAAAAAGAAACATATTGTATTGCTGCCAACGCTATTAATGACAGCTGTAGGGTGGAGTGAGCTGGATCCGAAATTTCGGTCAGAACAGATATCTCGTTAACCTGATTCCGCCCTTATTATATTAATATAAAAGATATCAAATGATGATCATGCTATTCAGCACTCAATCAAACAAACGACCTTGCAGTAAATGGTCGCAAAAGCTGTGACGGTGCAAGGAGCAAAGACCCAACGCGTCAATTGCCTGCAGGTGCTCGGGACTGCCATAACCCTTATTTTGATCAAAGTGATAACCAGGATACTCGCTCGACACTTCTACCATATGCTGGTCGCGAGCTTGCTTTGCTAACACCGAAGCACAGGCAATTGATAAACTACGCTGGTCGCCTTTCACCAGGCAGGTTTGAGGGATCGTCACTTCGTGAAGTCGAAAATAATCAATTAACAGGTGTGTTGGAGAGTTTTTCAATCCATTGATCGCCCGTTGGAAGACCAGCCTGCCGGCTCTAGCCATTCCGAGACTATCAATTTCCTCTGGCTCAATCCGGGAAATAGCAAAATCAATCGCTACTGTTATGATAACTGGTGTTTTCTGCTCACGTTCAAAAGACGTCATTTGTTTTGAATCTCTTACACCAAGCAATTTCTCTTCCAACTTCAGGTCACCCGCTGGTAATACCACTGCCGCAGCAAAAAGCGGACCTGCCAGAGCACCTCGACCAGCTTCATCCAGTCCGGCCACTAACTGGCAGCCTTGCTGCCACTGGGCTTTTTCAAACTCAAGAGTAGGGAAAGGAGGGATCAGATTGTGGTCAAACCGTTTTGCCACGATACAAGCCTTTGCGCTTCCTGGACCGAATCAATAGCAGGTCTTTAAACATCTGCCAACTATCACTCAGGATACTCATGCGGGAACCCGGTTGGTAAGTCCAGGTAATGGGCACCTCCAGCACTTTAAAGCCCAACTCCCGGGCAATTGTCAGCACTTCTACATCAAAACTCCAGCCATTCAGCGTCTGTTTAGGGAAAATTTGCTCAGCCGCTTCAGCGCTGAAACACTTAAAACCACATTGGGTATCCTGTAATCCCGGCAAGACCAGTATTCTTACTAAACCATTGAAGACACGCCCGATCAGATGACGGTAAAAAGGTTCAGCTATTCGTTTTGAGCCTGCCTGCTCGCGCGATGCGATGACAACTTGGGTTTCCGCCAGATTTGGGGGTAAAAACTTGCTAATCTCTTCAACCGGCATGGAAAAATCGACATCTGCCATAAAGCGATATTCCCCTCTGGCTGCCTGCATGCCAACCCTGATGGCGTTACCTTTGCCGCCCTGTTCGAGCCTGATCATCTTCAATTGTGGAAAGCTGGCTTGATACCCTTCGACCACCTTTGCAGTGTCATCAGTGCTGGCATTTTCAATTACCAGCACCTCACTTTCGTAGGTCTGTCGATTAATAAATTCTTGAACCAGTTTCAGTGAATGAGGCAGACGCTCGGCTTCATTATGGGCAGGCAGGATAAGGGAGAGAAAAGGAGTACTCACACGTCGGTCGCTTTGCTGAGCTTAAGAAAAAGGTCGGGGTG
>CAZYIJ010000035.1:0-16600 GCA_964647425.1 uncultured Anaerolineaceae bacterium | reverse complement strand
AGGGCTACAACGTCTTTTTCCCCATCGGATTCGATGCTTTTGGTCTGCCGGCTGAGAACGCTGCCATCAAACACAACATCCATCCGGGCAAGTGGACCTATGCCAACATCGAGCGCATGCGCGGTCAGCTCAAATCCATGGGCAATAGTTTTGACTGGCGCGCGGAGATCATCTCTGCCGATCCCAAGTACTATCGCTGGACACAGTGGTTCTTTAACCAATTTTACAAAAATGGGCTGGCTTACCGGAAGTTTTCGCCTGTCGATTTTTGCCCCAGCTGTAACACCACGCTTGCACGCGAGCAAGTGCACGGCGATGACCGCCATTGCGAGCGTTGTGGCACGCCAGTGATCCGCAAAGACCTGAATCAGTGGTTCTTCCGTACATCTAATTATGCTGAAGAACTTCTCAATTATGAAGGTCTGGATTGGCCCGAGATGATCAAAACCTTGCAGCGCAACTGGATTGGTAAATCTCAAGGCGCATCGGTCATCTTTAAAACAGAAGCCGGCGACCCGATCGAGGTCTTCACCACCCGCCCTGACACGCTCTGGGGTGTGACCTACATGGCGCTTTCCCCTGAGCATCCCCTGGTTGAAAAAATCACCACGGCTGCCCAGTTGGATGACGTACGCGCCTACCAGGAACAGGCAAAACGCCAGTCCGACATCCAGCGTGAGTCCATCACACGGGAGAAAACCGGCGTTTTCACCGGTGGCTACGCTGTCAATCCAGTCTCTGGTCAGCACATCCCGATTTGGGTGGCTGATTACGTGCTTATGAGCTATGGTACCGGAGCCATTATGGCAGTGCCAGCTCACGACCAACGTGACTTTGAATTTGCGCGCCAGTTCGACCTACCCATTAAGGTGGTCATTCACCCCAACGGTCAGGAACTTATCCTGCCGGAAGAGATGACCGAAGCAGTTGAAGCCCATGGATCCATGATCAATTCCGGCCCGCTCACCGGCACCCCGGAAGAAGAGGGTTTTGAGGCTGCCTGCCGCTATATCGAGGAAATCGGTGTTGGTAAAGGCACCACGAATTATCGCTTGCATGACTGGCTGATCAGCCGTCAGCGCTACTGGGGCGCGCCCATCCCGATTGTCTATTGCGAGCATTGCGGCGCGGTACCCGTGCCCGATGAACAATTGCCAGTTCTGCTGCCGGACGATGTGGAATGGCTGCCAACTGGCGAAAGCCCACTCAAACTGCACCCCACCTGGCGTTTCACCACCTGCCCAACGTGCGGGGGACCCGCTGAACGCGAAACTGACACCATGGATACTTTTATGTGCTCCAGCTGGTACCATCTGCGTTACCTAAGCCCGGATTACAGCGAGGGTCCTTTCGACCCTGCCCAGTACAACTACTGGATGCCGGTCGATACCTACACAGGCGGCTCCGAACACGCTACCATGCATCTGATCTACACGCGCTTCTTCCACAAAGCTGCTCGCGATTGCGGAATCACAGTGGGGAATGAGCCCATGCTGCAATTGCGCAACCAGGGCATGGTGCTGGGCGAAGACGGCGAAAAAATGAGCAAGAGCCGGGGTAACGTGGTCAACCCGGATGATTTGGTTGCTCGTTATGGTGCTGATACTGTACGCGCATACATCATTTTCTTCTGTCGTTGGGAACTGGGCGGACCTTGGTCCAGCACCGGTATTGAGGGCAACAGCCGCTGGCTGCGGCGCGTCTGGCACATGCTGCTGGAACCATCCTTTGGTAAGGCTGATGCGGAAATTTTGAAAGCTCTCAGACGCAAAGCGCATCAAACACTGAAACGGGTGACCTACGACTTCGAAAATTTCGAATTCAACACCATTGTTTCCAGCTTAATGGAATTGTTGAACGAGATGGGTCGCGCGAAGAATGCCGGTGCTTTTGGCTCGCAAGAATGGAACGAAGTTGCCGATATCTACCTGCGCATGTTGGCGCCAGTCTGCCCCCATATCGCTGAAGAACTTTGGGAACGACTGGGCAAGCCTTATTCTGTTCATAACCAGCCCTGGCCTAAGGTTAACGAAGAAGCCGCCAAAGATGAGATGATTACCTTGATTGTCCAGGTCAATGGCAAACTGCGCGATCGCATCGTTGTCGATCCGGGCATCAGTGACGAAGAAGCGGAAAAGTTGGCGTTGGCAAGCGAAGCCGTCCAGCAAACGCTGGAAGGTCGCCTCGTTCGCAAGGTGATTGTCGTGCCAGGCAGATTAGTCAATGTAGTCGGTTAGTTTTAAGTACATAGATCGGGTTTACTACCAGCCCCGCAAATTTGACTGCGGGGCTGAACCCGGATCAATTTATTTATCAGCACTTGATATCCAGGTCCGAATCAGTTCTTAATCTTCATACAATTTATGCAGATAAAGCCGATGACCACTAATTTCGGGTAAACTTAAGTAAGAATTAGTTAGCTTGCCAGTCCGGCAGGTTGCTCAAATAAATTTGAGCTAAATACCTATCCGATCAATGAAATAGGAGTAATCATGAAAACCGTCGTAGCTGGGGCATTGGGGGAATGTGTACATGTTGCAGGAGTAAGTAATTTTCTTCGATTAGCTGAATCAGCTGGTTGGAGGACGATCTTTCTTGGTCCGGCTGTCCCAATAGAAACCTTCCTCGAGGTTGCCCGCAAAGAAAAGGCTGACTTGGTCGGCGTTTCTTATCGCCTTACCCCCGAAACCGGCGAGCGACTTCTGGCTGAATTCGCAGAAGCCGCCGCTGACTTGCACGAGAAAGGGGTACGATTTGCCTTTGGCGGCACCCCACCAGTCTCTCGCAAAGCAAGAGCCCTGGAAGGCTTTTTTGATCAAATTTTTGATGGCAGTTTTAGCTCTGAAGAAATTCTTGCTTATCTTCGGGGTGAAGATCTCGATGCAGCGGGTGACTTAACTTATCCCCAGAGCACCATCGAGCGCATTCACTGGAAGCAGCCCTACCCGCTTTTACGGCACCATTTCGGTTTACCGACCATGCAGGACAGTATTGAAGGCATTAAAAAAATTGCTGAGGCAAAAGCGCTGGATGTGGTCTCACTGGGTATCGACCAGGATGCGCAGGAAAATTTCTTCCACCCGGAACGGCAGAGTTCGCGTGCCACTGGTGCTGGTGGGGTGCCTGTGCGCAGTGCTGAAGATTATCGCCAGCTTTATGAAGCTTCACGTACCGGAAATTTTCCACTTATGCGAACTTATTCTGGTACCGACGATTTTATCCGCCTGGCAGAGCTGTATGTGGAAACCATCAACATCGCTTGGTGTGCCATCCCGCTGTTTTGGTTCAACCTGATGGATGGGCGCGGACCTCTCACCCTGGAGGAATCCATCAGGGAACATCAGCAAGTGATGTCGTGGTATGGTCAGCGCGGCATCCCCGTGGAGCTAAACGAACCGCATCATTGGGGCATGCGCGACGCGCCAGACGTGGTCTTTGTAACTTCTGGTTTTCTCTCGGCTTATAACGCCAAAGCTTTTGGTGTCAAGGATTACATTGCCCAACTGATGTTCAACAGCCCACCCAACCTTTCGGATGCGATGGACCTGGCAAAAATGCTTGCCATTCTTGAAATGATTGCCCCTTTGGAAGATGAAAATTTCCATATCTGGCGTCAGACCCGCACAGGTTTGCTCAGTTACCCGCTGGAAGACAACGCTGCCCGAGCCCATCTGGCTACCAGTATTTATCTCCAAATGGCTCTTCGCCCGCATATTTTGCACATCGTTGGACACACCGAAGCCGATCACGCTGCCACCGCGGATGATGTTATCGCCGCCAGCCTGGCTGCCCGGCGCAGCATCGAAAACGCCCTGGCTGGTCAACCTGATATGACTGTTGACCCTGAAATCCAATCCCGCAAAAAGTACCTGATCGAACAGGCGCAAATCACCTTGCAGGCTATCAGAAGTATCGCTGTGGAGGGCGCTGATGATCCGCTTACGGACCCAGCAACGCTGACACGAGCTGTCAATCTGGGCATCATGGACGCCCCCCAACTGAAGAATAACCCCTTCGCTCCAGGCAAAGTAAGCACGCGAGTCTTACGGGGCAGCAGCGAAGCAGTTGATTCAAACGGAGAGCCTATCTCCGAACAAGAACGCTTAGATAAGTTTCTGAATTGAGGAAAATATGGACAAAAATTATCGTTACGCCGTGATCGGCGCAGGTAACGGGGGTAAGGCAATGGCTGCCTACCTGGCACTATTGGGTGTACAGGTCACTTTGTATAATCGAACTGCCAGCCGCGTGGAAATCATTCAACTTCGTGGAGGAATTGACCTTGAAAACCCGAACGAACCCCGCGGATTCGGAAAGTTATATAAAGTCACGGACAACATGGAAGAGGCTTTGCGAGATGCTGATATTGTGATGGTGATTGTGCCGTCCACCGCACATTATGATGTTGCCAAAGCTGCGGCACCTTTCTTAAGAGACGATCACATTGTGATCCTGAATCCAGGTCGCACAGGTGGAACTCTCGAGTTTCGCTTCACCCTCGTTCAGGAAAATTGCACCACGAATCCAATTATCGCCGAGGCTGAGACCTTCCTTTTCGCAAGCCGTTCCGAAGGACCCAGCCAGGCAAAGATCTTCCGCATCAAAGAAGCCGTGCCATTGGCAGCCTTACCTGCCACGCGTACCGCTGAAGTGTTGGAAGCGATCCGACCAGTCTTACCGCAATTTATTGATGGCAAAAACGTTCTTCAAACCGGGCTCAACAACATGGGTGCTATTTTTCATCCCGCCCTGGCTCTGCTTAATGCTGGCTGGATCGAGGCTACCTCAGGCGATTTCGAGTTTTATGTGGATGGTGTCACTCCTTCAGTTGCCAAAGTTTTGGAAGTGCTGGACCGCGAACGTGTCACAGTTGCTTCCGCGATTGGAATCAGAGCCAGAAATGCGCTTGAATGGCTGGAACTGGCTTACAATGCCACCGGCGAAAACCTTCACGAAGCTATGCATAATCAGACCGGATATTATGGAATCCGGGCACCTGGCACCCTGAACCACCGCTATATCACTGAAGAAATCCCGATGAGCCTAGTGCCAATCGCCTCTTTTGCCGATGCTTATGGCGTCTCTGTCAATGGTATCAACAGCATCATCAACCTGGCTTGCTATATTCATGGCACCGATTATCGACGTAAAGGTCGCACCGTGGAAAGACTTGGTATCAAGGAGTTAAGTGTCGGTGAGTTGGTGAGATTCGTAGAAACCGGAGAACGAGATTAGACAGCTAAAAATTGAGGGGTAATGCTTTTCTTTAGTAATAATATCAGGGCGGTAGTTACCGCCCTGTGATGTTAATACAAGATATGGAAAGTGCTTATTTGGAAAGCAATTCGCGGCATTTCTGCAATACATTTTCCACAGTGAAACCAAATTCCCTGGACAAAGCGCTGTTGGGTGCGCTGGCTCCAAAGCGATCAAGTGTGATCATCTTGCCTTCCGGTCCCACCCATTTATGCCATCCCAGGCTGGTTCCAGCTTCAACAGCCAGGCGCGCCTTGACTTCAGGCATCATTACTTCACTCTGATAGGTTTCAGGTTGGGCTTCAAACAACTCCCAGCTGGGCATGGAGATCACACGCACGCCTATGCCCTCATTTGCTAATGTTTCTGCTGCTTTAACAATCAGCTCCACTTCTGAGCCTGTTGCCATCAAAACCAACTGAACCGGTGTGGGTCCCAAGTCTGCCATCACATAAGCACCTTTTTCAGTGCCCTCGACACCAGCAAATTTGTCGCGGTCAAACGTAGGCACGGCCTGTCGTGTCAGTGCCAGCAGGGTCGGCGCATGGCGCCGTTCGATGGCAATCTTCCAGGCGATTGCGGTTTCATTGGCATCTGCCGGACGCAGTGTAACCAAATTTGGAATCGCGCGAACTGCAGCAAGCTGCTCCACCGGTTGGTGAGTTGGGCCATCTTCCCCGACCATGAAGCTGTCATGGCTGAAGACCCAAATGCTTCCTACATCTGAAAGAGCGGATAAGCGCAGCGCTGGGCGTAAATAATCTGAGAACACGAAAAATGTAGCCACAAAGGAGATCAAGCCACCATGCTGGTTGAGCCCATTATTAATGGCACCCATGGCATGCTCCCGCACACCGTAATTGATCATGCGACCCACATAGGAGTCTTTCTGAAAATTAATTGCATTTTCGATAACGGTTGAGTTCGATCCGCTCAAATCTGCCGAGCCTCCCACCATCTCCGGTAGTGCCCCAGCCAGCGCGTTGATCACCTTTCCTGATGCCGACCTCGTAGCCAGCCCTTTTTCGCTGGCAGGGAAAGTTGGAAAAACGTCCTGCCAGTTTTCCGGAAGCTTTCCTGCTAAAACGCGTTTTAGTTCAGTCCCTTTCTCGGAATTGTTTTGATGGTAACGTTGCAGGGCTTGTTCCCATTGGTTTTCAACTTCTGCCCCTCGTTCAAGCGCTTCGCGGAAATGTTCGAGAACTGCATCGCTTACGTAAAACATCGGCTCGGTTGGATAGCCAAGCGCTTCTTTGGCACCAGCTAATTCATCATTACTCGGTATGCCGCTATGGGCTGCTGGCTTGCCGCCCCATTTTGGATAACCAAAACCAATCACTGTGTGGCAAAAAATAATGCTCGGTCGCGGGTCTGCCTTCGCCTGCACAATTGCCTGGTCAATTTCAGCCACGTTATTACCGTCTGCCACATGCAGCACCTGCCAGCCATATGCCTCATATCGTTTAGCACGATCTTCGGTAAAAGCCAGATCGGTCATTCCGTCGATTGTGACGTTATTGTCGTCATAAAAGCAGATCAGCTTTCCCAACCCCAGGTGCCCAGCCAGAGACGATGCCTCTGAAGTGACCCCTTCCATCAAATCGCCATCACCAGCGATCACATAAGTGTAATGATCCACAATTTGTTCTTCCGGCGTGTTGTAAATCGCTGCTAAGTGAGCCTCCGCGATTGCCATCCCTACTGCTACTGCCAGCCCCTGACCCAACGGACCGGTTGTGGTCTCAACCCCTTCGGTATGTCCGGATTCCGGATGGCCGGGGGTCAGACTATTCAACTGGCGGAATTGCTTCAATTGCTCCATGGTCATTGCTTCGTAACCGGTCAGGTACAAGAGGCTGTAAAGCAACATGGAGCCATGCCCGGCGGAGAGCACAAACCGATCCCGATCAAACCACTTCGGATTAGCGGGATTGAAGCGTAAATGACGGGTAAACAAAGTGTAGGCAATCGCCGCGGTTCCCATCGGCATACCAGAGTGACCTGAATTTGCATTCTGGACTGCATCGGCTGAAAGAAAACGGATTGTGTTGATTGCTTCTTCCTGGAATGGAGTGTTTGCTTGCATGATTCTCCTTATTGAGTGTTTAGATATTAACAAATAATAACTTTTTTATTATAACCTCTCGCCTGAGCGGTAAGGTTGTGGATGTAAAAAGAGGTCGCTAAAGTTTGCGACCTCTCATTCTTTAAGAGCCTGGAGAAACTTCCTCAGCTTCTCTTTTCAACTTCAGCCTTCAGGTAGGCAATCACTTCAGCTTCAGTATTCAGATTTTGAGATTTCCTGGCAATCTCCTCGGCTTCTTCAAGCGTGAATAGCGAGAGCGTGCGTTTTACGCGGCCAATGTTGGCAGCGTTCATACTGAACTTGCGCAAGCCCAGCCCAAACATCACCAACGCGCCCAAATGGTCGCCCGCCAACTCGCCGCAAACAGAAATTGGTTTGCCGGCTTTATTAAAGTCAGCAAAGATGCGCCCCAAAATTCTCAACATTGAAGGAGACATGCTCTGATAGTAAGCAGTGATGGCAGGATTCATCCGATCTACTGCATGCAGATACTGGGTCAGGTCATTTGTGCCAACGCTGGCGAAGTCAACTTCTTTGGCTGCCAGGTCTGCGATCAGCCCAATGGAGGGGATTTCGATCATGATACCAATTGCAATCTTCTCATCAAAAGCAATGCCGTTCTTACGCAGATTTTCTTTGACCTCATTCACTACCGCTTTGGCTGCCCGGATGTCATCGATCGTACCAACCATGGGAAACATGATCTGCATTGGACCAAATGCTGAAGCCCGCAAAGCTGCCCTCAACTGCGTCTTGAAGATCTCAATATGGTCGAGACATAAGCGCAGCGCCCGGTTACCCAGGAAAGGGTTATCTTCTTTTGGCATTACCATGTAGCGTAAGGATTTATCTCCGCCAATATCAAGCGTTCGCAGCGTGACCGGGTTGCCCATGGCGTTTACCAAAACCTTCTTGTAGGCGTCGAACTGTTCTTGTTCGGTGGGCATGTGTTCGCTGTTCATGTACACAAACTCGGTCCGGAACAAGCCCACAAAATCAACATACTTAAAGTTTTCGTCAGGGTCTGTGCTGCCAATATTCAGACCGATGCTATACCGTTCTCCGCTGGCGACCAGTGGAATCTTATCCAGGTATTGGCTGGTTTCACGCTCTTCCTTAATATATTCCACAAGCTTTTCCTGATATTCTTTGATTGTCTCCTTCTCAGGGTCCAACAGCACCTTGCCAGCCAAGGCGTCCATGATGACATTGTCACCATTGCTCATAATTTGAGTTGCGTCTGCCACACCCAGCAAAGCTGGGATTTTATAACTTCTGGCAATGATGGCTGTATGCGAGGTTGCTCCGCCAACTTCGGTGATAACCCCCATCACTCGGTTGCGGTCCATTGTAGCCGTATCGCTTGGCAGCAAGTCATGCGCGACCACGATTACGCTCTCACGCAAATTGGCGAGGTTGCTTTCCTTTTCGCCTTTCAGAATTCTGAGAACACGGTTACGCACATCGCGTAGGTCAGCAGCCCGGGCAGCAATCAGGGGATCTTTCGCCTTTTCCAGCAGGATGGCAAAGTCAGTATAGACTTCATCAACAGCATAATCTGGCATCGTCCGGCTCTCATAGATCATCTCTTTGACGCCTTCTTCAACTTCTTCGTCCATCAGGATCTCGACGTGGGCAGTAAAGATTTTCGCCTTCTCAGGTGATTCCTCGCTCATCGAAGTAATGATGCTGTTCAGTTCTTTCTCAGCAGTTTTTACGGCATCCTGGTATTTCTTGTAATATTCGTCCTCTTTGCCCGCCTCGAAATACGATTCATGAACATCCGCTTTAAAGGCTTTATAGATATACACTTTTCCCAGGGCAATACCCCTTGAGACTGGATTCCCTTTTAAGATCCTCATAAACGCTCCTTTCAACCTCAGCGGTTGATTGTTTGTTATTAATCTTCGCCGAATTTTGACTCGACCAGTTCAAAAAGCTTATCAACTGCTTCTACTTCATCTGGTCCTTCTGCTGCAATTTCAATTGGAGTGCCAACAGCAAGACCCTGAGCCAAAATCTTGATGATCGATTTGGCGTTGGCAGGCAGTGCGTCTTCACTGTCCAAACGTTGCACGGTAACCTTGGATTCAAACTGCTTTGCCATTGCGACGAATTCTGAAGCCGGACGGGCATGAAGTCCAGAGGCATTTTTTAATTCTGTTTGTTTTGCGTACATTATTTCTCCTTTTTTACTGATGCGTTTTGTGCTGGTGTTTGATCATCAGGTCAGGTTTTTTGAAAATAGTATCAAATAGAAGACGGAAAGGTTATTTCGTCTAAAAAGCTCAAAATCCGTTCTTCTTCACCTTCGTAAACCAGCTTTTGTGCAAAAATGCAGATCGCATGATTACTATTGTTCAATTTTACCGAATTGTGGCGTTCTGTGTAAGCCAAATTTTGACCACCCGCTGTTGATGGCTATCTATTTTCCATCTTTTGGCGAAGCCGGGCAACTTGTTCGCTATCTGCTCGCATGATCAATCGAAAATGACGCAGCACTGCGATTGGATCTTTGAAAATCAAACGAGGACCAGAAAATCGCATCACCTCCCTGACCCTCTCCCTATAGGAGCCTTGATAGCAGTGCACCGGGCAGCGAGCGCAAACCGGTTTATCGGGCAAGAACAGGCAACGCTCCAACCGTTCTCCGGCGTAATCGAACAGATCCTGGCAATCCGAACACAAATCATTCTGAGTATTGTGCTTCGCATGGCAATACAAGCCGATCATGCTGCCTAATGTTGCTTGTTCCTGTTGAACAAATTTAAAGTCAACTGATTTTTTCATACCTGACAGATTGTAAACTACTTTAATAAGCAGGTATGCGGTCTTTGCATAGGCTGGCAACAAAAAGCGCCTGAAAAAACATTTTTCAAGCGCTTGACATTCAGGAAATGATCAGATCGTTTCCAGGTAACGCATAACCTCCCAATCGGTCACTCTGGTGCGATATTCCTTGATCTCCGCTTCACGGGAAGTGACAAAGGTCTCATACAGGCTATCACCAAGGGCGTCTTTCATCAGCGCATCAGCTTTAAACTCGATCAGCGCATCTTCAAGCGAACCCGGCAAAGCCGTTACCATCACCTGGTCGCGTTCTTTCTCGTTGAGTTCATAGAGATTGATGTTGTTGACCGGTGTGGGGCATGTGACCGATCGGTCATCCACGGCTGTCAGGGCGGCAGCCAGCATGGATGTGAACGCTAAATAAGGGTTGGCGGAAGGATCCGGACAGCGCAGTTCTATTCGCACCGCCTTTGTATTGCCATTGTTGACCTGAGGTACGCGAATCAGTGCAGAGCGGTTCACCTGTGCCCAGGCAATATAGACTGGCGCTTCATAGCCAGGAACCAAGCGCTTGTAGGAATTGATGGTTGGCGCCAGTACCGCCGAAAGAGCCTTTGCGTGTTTCAATTGTCCGGCGATGAATTGTTTTGCCAGTTCAGATAAATACATGGGGTCAGTTTTGTCATAAAACAGATTGTTGCCATTTTGGTCATAAACCGACTGATGGCAGTGCATCCCGGAACCAGCCGCACCATAAATTGGCTTAGGCATGAAAGAGGCGATCACACCGTGCCTCCCTGCGATCGCTTTGACTGTTGACTTGAAGGTCTGCACGTTATCGGCAGTTTTCAGTGCGTCGTCAAACTGGAAATCGATTTCATGTTGTCCGAGCCCGACCTCGTGATGACCGACCTCAACCTTTAAACCCATCATGTGCAGCGAGGAGATGATCTCAGTTCGGATATTGACTGCCTGGTCGTTTGCCGAAAAATCAAAATAGCTGCCAACATCATAGGGCACTGGGTGGGTCTTTTCAGGACCATTCCGCAAAAATAGGTAAAACTCCGGTTCCGGACCAATGTTATACGTCCAGCCTCGTTGCTCTTTGACCTTTTTTAGAGCCGCCTTGAGCCTGCCACGCGGATCCCCTTCAAAAGGCTGTCCATTGGGACGATAAATATCGCATAACACCCTCGCGCGCCGGTATTCCGGATCAGACCAGGGCAGGATGGTATATGTGTCCGGGTCAACTCGCAGGTGCATATCACTCTCCTGGATGCGCGCAAAGCCCTCCACAGATGAACCGTCAAACCATATTCCGCCGTCCAATACCTCTTCGAGCCTGGTAACCGGACCATCCAACGATTTGACTACCCCGTTGATATCGGTGAATTGGTAGGAAATGAAGGAAACCTTATCCTCCTTGACACGTTTTAATAACTCTTGATTGTCCATTTTTCTCCTGATTAAATCGGTAAGAAATCCAGATTGACATAGTTAAGTCAATCTGCCCACCAAGCAAACGCTTTGTCCCGGATGTCACCATCCGGCTTTAAGTTGCTTTTTTCAAGAAGAATGGAACCCGTGAGGGGCTCCGAAGGCTTCCGCTGATCTGTTCGATTTTCCCCGGCGTTCCGGGTTAGCATATCCCTCGCGGGATAGAACCTTCACCTCGTCATCTCATTGCTGAGATCCAGTCGCTATATCTTCGCTATATAGTTGTGATCCCGAAATTTTCTTTTCGGAATTTCATTTCTTATATCACAAAACCGAAAAATCAAGTAATTGAGTTTGGATTGTTTATTTCATCTACCAATGCTAAAATTTCCTGGTTGCTGGGAATATCGCTCATGTCATGTCCATAATGCACAAAGCGGGCGATACCTTCTTTATCGATTAACACCTGGGCTGGCATGCGGCCTAATTTAAAAATATTCACCTCTTGCCCGTACAACTTCAGTACGCTGGCTTTGGGGTCAGGCAGCCCGATGAAGGGCAACTTTTCCTTTTGCCAGTAATCTGCGAAACCCTGGGCATTTTCGGGACCTACGACTACGACTGCAACGTCGCGAGCTACAAATTCTGTGTGGTCATGACGCAACTGCGCCATATGCTTTTGGCAGAATGGTCAGGCAAAGGTGCGGTTAAACACCAGCAGCACTATTTTTTGACCCTTTAGGTCAGCCAGAGTGAAATCGTTACCTGAGAAATCAGGCAGAGAAAAATTGGGGGCTGTTTGGTTGAGGGTTACACGAGGCATAGATGATCCTTTTCTGATTATGAGGGTTTTATCGCCTGTTTTAGTTGGTCGTTGCTGTTTTCCAGAACTACCCGGAATATTATCCGGCTTTGAGGATTATAACGTAGAAGGCTTTGCCCGCTGAGCGATCACAATCAATTTTCACCATATTCCAGGAAACAGTCGGTAGTGAACTTTATCTACATATTCGCTATATCCAGTCAAGTTTTCTTTCAGGAAACTGTCTTCAAGATGAGTTCGAAGCACGAAGAAAAAGCTAAAAATAATCATTGGCACAAAAGCCCATAGCGAGTCGAGCAGTAAGGGCATGCCCAAACTGGCGATCAGACTTCCCAAGTAACCCGGGTGACGCACCCAAGCGTACGGTCCGCTCGAAACAACAGTCTGCCCGCGCTCTGGCTGTAGACGCACGGTCCCGGAAAAGAAGGCGTTTTCAACAAAGGCATACGAGCCAAAAATATACCCAGCCAAAACCAGCGCCAGACCAACCAATTCCAGTCCCAGTGGCAGGTCAGGAGACCAATTGAACAACTCATCCAACCCGGCTATCAGCAGGATGAACACACTGCCAAATGCCATAATGGGAGAGAGCCACTTATCCCATGCTTGCGTATTGCTCTGGGTGGCATAATCTGCCCGCTCTTTGAGAATATCCGGGGTCTTCCTGGCTGCGATCGCCCGACTGACGATGAAACTCAATACAAACAGGGCAAACATCACCCAGGCTTGCCACCAGTCCCAGCGCCCCGAAATGATCATTGGAAGCAGGGGGAAAATAATCAATACCAACAGCAGCATAATTACAATGCGAACAACGGATGTTTTTTTGTTTGATTCCATATTCACCTCACACAAGGATCATAAAGCGAACTCTTATTTAAATTTGTAAGAATATAGAAAAGTATACCTGGATTATATATCCGAAGGACCTTAGAAAATATGAGGTTTCTTTCCTCTGGATCCAACTCCGATTATTTGGCAGTCACGAGTGTAATAAGAATAGCCGCCAAAAAGGATGCAATGAAAATAGATATCATCCAGCCTAAAGTCGCGGAGTAGTTTTTGGGTTCAATCTGATCATTGCGATCCATTTTTCGAATCAATGGAAAAAGCCTCCAAAAGAAGCTTGCGATCGAAACAGCCATCGCAATACCGGTAAAGACCAGAGACTGCCCGCGAGTGGTTAGAAGGATGGCGATCAGGAGCAGGATGATTATCAACTTGGTGCCGGCCACCCAGTTGACCAGGTAGCTGACAAAATCATGAAGATCCGGATCTTGTTTTGATTTCTCCCAGGCTTTAAAAACACCAACGCCATTCGCAAACTTTGAGGCCGGAAAAAAGTAAAGCGTAATAATATTCGAGGCTTCCATGATTAGAAACGCGATAGTTACAATTGTTATTGCATTCAAAGTCATGTCAGGCGCCTGTGTTTACTTGTCACCAGATCACTTTGATTCTTTCATAATTTTTTGTGAGGCATACCAGCCTGTCATCATCGCGATAGGCACGCCCGCGGGAGAATAAGCCCATTGCCCTGCCTGCAGGACCCCCGGAATTGGAGTCAGGATCGATTTTGGAATGTCCGCCAGTTTGTTGACAACCGGAACCTCGGTTTCGAACGACCAGCCTGTAATTGCTCCTTCAGAATTCCCGAATACCTGTTTTATCGTGAGCGGTGTAGAAGAGAACTTGAAAAGGATATCGTTCGCAATATCCGGATAAATTGTTTCAGAAAAAATGGTGATGATGCGATTTTCAAGAAACTCCTTGAATTCAGCATACCAACCCGCTTTTTCAATTTTCTCAACAATGTCGTAATCCAGAAGACAGCTGATCATCAAACCTGTTTTTCCTTCAGGTGCCAAAGCAGCATCGCGCAGCGCTGGAATTGAAACTTCATAGGTGTTCAAAGCGCAATACTTATCTAACCAGTCAAAGACTTCGACTTTGTTTTTCTCATCAAAATCTCTGACAAGATTTTCACGCTCCAGTCGATTGGTTTCTCCCAAGCCTGTTCTGGATGGGGTGAAGAACATGTGCTCCCCACCTTTAGCCTGGAAGTAAGATGTTGGTCGGTCTGCCGCCAGGAATAAAATAAAGGCCGATTCAGCCCCTTTGGCTGAAAACATGGCCTGTTTTTCTGTTTCAATTTTTGTAGATGTTTCTGCGTCCAGCCCTGCGGAGTGTAAATACCGATAAAGCGATTTTAAATCTGCCGCCCAAATCAGGTGATCATAGGAATAACTTTCACCGGTAGAGTCTGTAACAGTCTGTTCTGCAGCATTGACCGCCGTGATGTGCTTGTTCAGCGCAATTTCCCCGCCACCAGCCAGCACTTTGTTTTTCAGAAGATCAACAACAGCCGCTGTTCCACCTTTTGGGTAGAAGTAATCAAGATAAACATAAAAATAACCCAAACCAAAATAGGTGGGGGTTTTTCTGAAAAAATGTTGGATCACAATATCCTTCAGGGATTGATTGTCGGATAAGCGATCCATAAAAGCTTCAATGGGCATATTGTACTTGTTAAACTGCCTGAGGGCGTTTAGGAATTTAAAGGTCCAGGGGATCAGTTTTTTGAATACGAATTTCTTATCAGCCAACAGATTGGAGGTGAAATTCGGATTGTCAAATTCATATAAGACTCTGGTGTATTCCGAAAGCTTTTCAATGATGGGAATGATCTTTTCGATGTCACTAACGCTCTCAGGATAGAGGTTGACCAGCATCTGCTTATATTCTTTTAGGGAATCCATGGAGTTAAACCGAACAAGTTGGTCTTCCACACCAAGGGATATTTTGTTCTCGAGGAACTCCCCTTCGATCTCCAAATCTTTTAGGATTGGTTTCATGATTCCGGAATTAACAAAGGCTCTTGGACCTGAATCAAAGAAAAAATCGCCGGACTGAAATGTCTGTAACAATCCACCGCACTTGTCATTCTTTTCGAGGAGCAAGACCTCGCAGTTTTCTCTCACCAAATAAGCGGCAGCGGTCAAGCCTGCCATACCTGCCCCAACAATCACAACTTTTGATTTATCTTTTGTCATTTCACTCCACCTAACTCACAACTTAAGTTCCATAGTTTTTCCGCAGCGTCTTTGTCTAATGCCGGAGGCGCGGGTTCTTCTTCGGTTGTGAGGTTAAAAAATTTTCCGGAAATGTTGTCTAATTCTTTTGAAACACCCAAATAATAAAGGGCTTCTGCAGCAATGTCAGCAGACCGCGCCGATTTATCAACAAATATCTTCTTGAAAAACTTGTAAATCGGTCCATTATTTTGTCCACTGTTGGTCTTTACATTGCCAGGATGCATGGCGTTTATCGTCACCCCTGTGTCAGAAAAATAATCATTGAATTTGATCATGGATAGTAATTGGGCTAATTTTGCAGCACCATAACTTTTTAATCCTGAGTAGGCGTGTTTTTCCCAGGCAAGATCGTCGAGGTGCAAACCCCATGCCGCAAATCGATGGCCTTCAGAGTTGACAAACAGGATTCGCCCGCTGTTCTGCTTGATGAACTTTTCCTTGAGGTAATGATTCAAGATAAATGTGCTCAGGTAATTTGTCTGAAACACCGCTTCCAGGTTGTCTGCTGTGATGGTCTTCGTTGTATTATAGACACCAGCGTTATGGATGAGCACATCGATGTTTGTCTCCATCGCAGCTAATTTCTCGCCGAGAGCATGAACCTCAGATAAGCTCGAGAGGTCTGCAATCCAATAGGTACATTTTGTGCCGTATTGGGCTTTTATGTCTTCACAAAATTCGATTGATTTTTGTTCGTTCCTGTTAATGCTCAAAATCTCGGCACCGTGAGAAGCATACTTTTGTGCGGTAGCATAGCCAATCCCGGAAGTTGCTCCGGTAATCACAACCAAACGATTCTTAAAATCATCTATGCAGATTTCCGGGCTTGATTTCAGGTTCCGCAACATTGCGGCTATGTTAGACCATTGATATTCTTTAAAATACTTGTTCAAGTTGTCCTCACGAACATTTTATTCGTTTTGTCAAAACATTGCTCGTTCTAATTAACAATCATAATTTATTAAAGTTATCTGAAAGCATCCAAAATGAGTTGTTAAACCAAAAAGGGATGGATGTGCCCAAAATTATACTCAAACTTCAAGTGAAATAAAAGCATGTGAATGGGTTCAATACATATGAGACGATTGACTCGAGATCAAGCCAGGGTGGTAA
>CAZYIJ010000034.1:0-16954 GCA_964647425.1 uncultured Anaerolineaceae bacterium | reverse complement strand
GGCAACCCGTGTCCAAAGAAAATATTGTCACCCAAAATCAAGCAGACTTTATCGTCACCGATGAATTCTTTCCCAACCAAAAAGGCATCAGCCAACCCACGTGGAACAGCCTGGGTGGCGTACTGGAAGGTCATACCCAACATGCTGCCATCACCCAGAAGTCGCTTGTATTGATCGCTGTCTTCAGGGGTCGTGATGACCAAAATTTCCCGAACGCCAGCAAGCATTAGCATGGAAAGCGGATAATAAATCATGGGTTTGTCATAAACCGGAAGCAACTGCTTGCTGATCGCCATAGTTAACGGGTAGAGCCTGGTGCCTTTTCCGCCTGCGAGGATGATCCCTTTCATGTCTATGCCTTTCTGCCCGAATAGTTCTTCTGGAGCCAATTGTCGTAATCGGATTGTTTCGTGATAGCCTCAACCCATTCAGGGTTGTCTAAATACCATTTTACAGTGTCTACCAGACCCTGGCGTAAGTCGTGGCTGGGCTTCCAGCCGAGCTCGTGCTCAATTTTGGCAATATTGATGTCATAACGCCGGTCATGTCCCGGTCTGTCAGCAACATAGGTGATCAGCTGATTGTGAGGAGCATAAGATGAGTTTGGCTGCAATTCATCAAGAATATCGCAAATCGTTTTGACAATTTCGATGTTTGGTGGTTGGTTGTCGCCGCCCACGCAATATGTCTCGCCAACATGCCCATTCTTTACGATACGTAAGATTGCCTCGCAATGATCATCCACATAGAGCCAGTCGCGAATTTGCATACCGTCGCCATAGACTGGCAGAGGTCTGCCGTTGAGCGCGTTCAAGACCATTAACGGGATCAGTTTTTCAGGGAATTGGCGCGGACCATAGTTATTGGAACAATTGCTGATGCTAATGGGCAAGCCAAAAGTCGTGTGATAAGCACGCACAAAGTGGTCGCTGGAGGCTTTTGCCGCGGCATAAGGAGAACGAGGCGCGTAAGGAGTTTCTTCTTCGAAAGGAGGATCCTCGCGGGTCAATGTGCCAAAAACTTCGTCCGTAGAAACGTGATGGAAGCGGGTTTCTTCAATTGGAACAATTTTATCCACCAGCCAGGCACGCCGGGCGGCTTCAAGCAGGGTGTAGGTGCCAACAACATTGGTCTCTACGAAAACACCGGGATTTAGGATAGAACGGTCCACGTGCGATTCTGCCGCAAAATTAATAACAGTATCGATTTTGTGCTCGCTTAATAGCTGGTCCAGCAAAGCCCGATCAGTGATATTGCCATGGACAAACAAGTGGCGGTCAGGATTGGGCAAATCCGTAAGGTTCTCAAGGCTGCCAGCGTAGGTCAGCGCATCAAGGTTAACAATTTTTACTTCCGGATCTTTTTTCAACAAGTAATGGATAAAGTTAGAGCCAATGAAGCCCGCCCCTCCGGTGACTAATACATTTTTCATGTTGACTCCTTGAATCCTTTTTCAACCGACCAGTCTACAGGAAACACCTCGGCATCCATTAGTGTCGGCGCGCAAGCGTCTTTTGTAGACAACGTGGGCAACACACCCTCAACCAAATGCCAATCGATCCCCACTACCGGGTCATTCCAAAGGATGCTGCGCTCCCATTCAGGGGCGTAATAGTCGGTTGCTTTATAGAGGAATTCAGCCCATTCACTCATCACGTAATACCCATGGGCAAAACCGGGAGGTACCCATAGCTGATGGCGGTTTTCTGCGCTCAACACTGCGCCAACCCACTTGCCAAAAGTTGGAGAGCCCTTGCGGATATCCACGGCGACATCGAAAACCTCACCTACTGCAGCCCGCACAAGCTTGCCCTGCGTATGATGCAGTTGATAGTGCAGCCCCCGCAAGATTCCTCGTGGTGAGCCTGAATGGTTATCCTGCACAAAATCCTGGTGCCCGCAAAAAGAATCGAACTCAGCCTGGCGAAAGGTTTCCATAAAAAATCCGCGGTGATCACCATGCATCTTGGGTTTGATTAAAACCACATCCGGGATAGTTGTACGAATAAATTCCATTACAAATTTTCTCCGCGGTAAGCGGCAATCACTTCCTGCGGCTCACCGATTTGTTGCATTTTGCCATGGTCGATCCAGGCAATACGATCGCACATACTTTCCAACATATCCAGACCATGCGATACCATCAGCACTGTTGCTCCAGCCTGTTGGAAGCTCTTCATGCGATGGTTGCATTTTCGTTGGAACGCCTCATCCCCTACGCTCAAAATTTCATCCAAAATCAGAATCTCAGGCATATGTGCAGTCGCGACAGCAAATCCCAAACGGGCATACATGCCCGAAGAGTAGGTTCGTATCGGCGAGTTGATAAATTGCTCTAATTCCGAAAACTCAACAATCTCATCAAAAACTGCTTCCATCTCTGCCCGGCTATAGCCAAGCAAGGCGCCATTGAGGAAGACGTTTTCCCGTCCCGACAACTCCGGGTGAAAACCAGCACCAAGTTCAAGCAAGGGGGCAATTTTTCCATAAACTACCACCCTTCCCTTGGTGGGTTTCAATACCTTGGAAATAACCTTCAGTAAAGTGCTCTTCCCGGCACCATTATTGCCAATCAGCCCAAAGACCTCACCCCGGTTGACCTGCAGGCTGACATCTGTCAGCGCCCAAAATTGTTCAATTCGAATTTTGCGCTGCAACTTACGAATGGCATATTCTTTGAATGTTCCAATTCTTTCTGAAGGCAAACGATAACTCACTGAGACGTTTTCGAGCTGTATGACCGGTTGGGTCGTGGTCTTCACTGGTGTTTCTGAGGTCACATCAAACACGGTAGGCATATTCCTCCGTTTTTGAAGTGAAATAGATCCAACCAAGCAACAACATTCCAGCCGACCAGGCAAGGGCAGGTATAAATTCCTGCCAGGTAGGCATTCGCCCTTCAAAAATTGGCAAACGAAACATTTTGACCATCCAATACATTGGATTAATTCTATAAATGGGCATAAATTTTGCTGAAATCAGGCTCTCCGGGTAGATAATGGGAGTCAGGTACATCCAGGCAGTCAACAAGACCTGGTACATTTCCGCGACATCCGGGAAAAAGACAGCCAATGACGAGATCAATAACCCAAATCCGAGTGTGAAGGCAGTTAACAACAGGATGGAAATAGGTAAGAATAGCATTGACAGGTAAAATGGAGCGCCATCCACCAACATCACAATCACAAGCGGCACAAGAGAAAGGACAAGATTAACCAATGCAGTACCAATAGCCGAGACACCGAACACGCTGCTGGGGATGTAAATGCGTTTGAGCAGGCTGCCTCCCCAAACCAGCCCGCTGATTGCGGCGTTTGTGCCCTGTGAGAAAAAGTTCCACACCAATAAACCGCTTAATATGTAAACGGGGTAATGTGGAACCTCTGATTTGAAAAAATTCGAGAAGACAAAGGACAGGATCAGCATGGTGCCAAGTGGGTTAAGCATGGTCCATGCCACGCCCAGGACTGACCTCTTATAACGCGTTAGAATATCCCGTCGAATTAATTGCCCGAGCAAGTAGCGATATTTTCCTAATTCCTTCAATTCAGAAATCGCGGAAACACGGTAACTGGCAGAGTCGTAGACAGGTTTAGGAGTACTGGCCAATCATTTCACCTTTAAATTTAAGCATCAAACAACTTCTAATCTTACCATAGGAAGGTCCTGGCGGCAGAGGCGGCAAGTGGCAGCCTTACCCATCTGCAATCACATCACCATTTTTAGCCAGGTAAGAACAACAAGGCTCGCCAGTATTTGGCGAGCCTTGTTGTTTATTCGAAAGATGGCGAAGTATTTATGCGTCAAGGACCAGTTACGACCGGGAAACCGAGGTTGATCCAGTCATTCATGCCGCCAGCCATACTCGTAACGTCCGTAAAGCCTGCCGCCAGCAAGATATCCCTGCCTTCTTGGCTTCGATTGCCAGAACGACAAACTACCGCAATTTTACGGTCTTTTGGTAGTTCATCATGCCGGTCTGCAAGCTGCCCGAGAGGGATCAGAGTAGCCCATTCAATGTGAGCTTCCTCCCACTCGTACTGTTCACGTACATCCAGAAAGAGCCATTCTTCCCGGTCAAGTTGTGCCACGTCTAACACACTCATTTCTAATGGTTGCTTGTTCACAACACTTTGGCGTTGATTGGTCAGCTTTATCAACCAATATCCTCCAACAGCTACGATAATTACAATCAAGCTCCAAATCCAGGATGGAATTTCGCGCTTCTTTTTTGCATTCGCCCGCGCTTGGGGTTTGGAAGTTTTTTGGCTTGAAGCCTTGACCTGAGGCTTTTTGCTGCTACTTGCACTCTTCTTTTTGTTGGATTTCTTCGATTTGGCCATATTAGTCCATTCAGTCCGTAAAATTTACAGAATTATATAAGACCAGCAACCTCTTTCGCAATCCTCTGCATAAGGGCACACCTAAACTATAATATCCATAGCAAGGGAAAAACAACATGACCAAGCCGTTCTTCTCAGTCCTGATTCTGTTTTGGAAAAGCGCTCAATACTTGCAAGCGAATCTGCAAGCATTAGAAGAGCAAACATTCAAAGATTTCGAGGTCATCTTGCTCGATAATGGGGCTGATGAACCGCCTAACCCTGCCCTTTTGAGTCAACACCCCAACCTGAATCTGCATCTTCTGCGCTCTGACACCAATCTTGGTTTTGCTGGAGGCAACAACCTGGCTGCCCGGCAAGCTCAGGGGGATTACCTGGTTTTGCTGAATAACGATGCCTTCCCTGAGCCTGATTGGCTCGCAACCATCAACCAAGCTGCACTGAGCCACTTTAACCACTGCTTTGCCTCGCGTCTGTTAAAGGCAAAGAATCCCACACTCCTGGATGGAGAGTGGAATGTTTATCACGCCAGCGGTTTGGCATGGCGCAAAAATCACAACCGTTCCGTCTCCTTCAGTTCAACAGAGCCCAGGCACGTCATTAGTGCCTGTGCGGCCGCTTCAGCCTATCCCCGCTCTGCTTTTGAGCAAGTTGGTGGTTTTGATGAAGACTTTTTTGCGTATATGGAGGATATCGACCTTGACCTGCGCCTGAGACTGGCTGGCTATGACTGTCTTTACCTTCCCGAGGCAGTGGTTCATCATGTTGGCTCTGGCAGCACAGGCAGCAGATGTGATTTTTCCACCTTTTACGGTCACCGCAACCTGGTGTGGGCTTTCGTCAAAAATATGCCTGGCTTACTGCTGTGGCTCTTGTTACCAGCCCACCTGATCGTCAATATAGCTTACCTGCTGGCTGGGTTGTTTATACCCAATGGCAAGAAACTCTGGCAAGCCAAGAAAGCAGCTATAGTCGGTTTGCCAAAAATATGGCGAAAACGCCAACTTGTGCAATCTAAACGAACCTCATCAATCTGGTATTTTGCAAAACTGTTGAACTGGAACCCCGTTTTTCCATTAACCAAACTGTTATATAGAGACTCTTTACACAAAAAAACAAACTGATTAATACTATTTCCGAAAGAAAACGGAGCAATCTTTCCTTTCCTCAAAACCGTTTATTTGCCACTGATGCCGACGGGAGTATCTTTAAGTTCTCTGCGGTACAGGACGAACACTAACCTTCGTCTACTCACTCGTGTCATCGGCTGCAGTATTTTCCTCTCCCTCAGGTTTTTCCATCTTCTGCAGCAATTTGATCGCCTCGCCAATGTTTAAAGGGGCGTTAATGAGTGTATCCAGGTTTTCCCACAAATTCTCTTCTTTGGTCTTATCCCATGTTTGGATAAAACTTCGGTAATCTTGTATCCGGCTCACCTTGCGATTGGCTGCAAAGGCTTGCAGACCGGGTAAAAGCCTGCGCAAGGGGCGGTTATGTCCAAAATAAGCAGTGATCCGCTGTTCTTCCTCTTTGATGAAGGTCGGGATCATCTCCATCCAGACATCCGCATCATGGATCGAACCAAGCAGGTCCTGCAGTTTTTTTGTTTGGTTGATAAACGGCTTAATTTCCTCACCATACAAATTTTCGAATGCTTCCATGGTGTAACGCAGTCGCTTCGCGCTGATGCGCATGGCGTGCAATTCTGCCACATTTGTCTCCACGCGAACTGCCTCGTCGTACACCATCATTTCCTGTAATCTTGCCTTGATGCTAGAAAAAGCAAGCTCAAACAATGCCGGGGAATAGAGGTAGATACTCTCGACCTTTTCAAGCCAGGGTGCTGCCCAACGGGCAATCCTGCGCAGGGTCTCATCGTCTTCCAGCGTTTTCATCGCCTTGACAACCTTCAGCTGAGCTTGCTGACGCTGTTGTTTCAGTCGAAGTTGCAGACGATTGATACCCGGTACCAGTTTAGGGTCATTTAATTGTGGATGAATTTCTTGGAGTAACTCGAGCTGCACATCCAAATCTCTTGCAGCACCCAGGGCTTTTGTTACCGCACGGATATCTTTGGCGAATTGTTTGTAATCTTGTTTCTGAAAGCTGTCACTAAAAATTGCTAAAGCACTGCGCAGCCGCCGGCTAGCCACACGCATGCGATGGATGTATTCAATATCCGTGCTGGTCAACACCCCTTCAACCTCTGCCTGCATGGTTGAGATATGTTCGTATATGATCTTTGCCCCGTAGACATTGATCGCTTCTGCGCTTACTTTTACCATTCATCCTCCACAAAGATGGGGGTCACCCAAACCTTAATCACTCAGTTAAAAAATTACCCCAGTCAAAGCTGGGGTAAGAAAAGCACTAAAATGGACGTTCCGACTTTGTCAGCCGGTTATGCAATAGCAATCGGATCGGTCGTTTGAGATCCTCAAAAATCTCCTGTGGAGTGCGGTCCGCGTTGATCGTCACAAAGTTGTATTCCCGTGCCAGTTCTTCCAGCTCTTTAATAATTTCGGTCTGATAAGTCACAAAACTGTCATAGAAGTTATCTGCCAGGTGCAGATCCATGCCCGATTCCCAGTAATTAAGACCGCGACCATGGATCAGGCGTTGAACCAATGAAGGCACTGATGCTTTCAAATACAAAACCAAATGCGGTCGCATGGCGATCCCATAAAGTGCCCTTGACCAGCCTTTTTCAACTCCACGAATGCTGTCACGCGCGATCATTGAATAGAAGTAGCGGTCAGACAAAACAATAAAGCCGGCCTGCAGCGCTGGGATGATTTTATTCTCCAGCCGATCAGCAAAATCAGCCGCATAAAACAAGCTCATGGTTATCGGACCGAGGGTATGTCCACTTTTAGCGGCATCCAGGCCGGGACCGGTCAGCTCTGAGCGGGTCAAACCGGTATCAGCAACAGCGTAACCTTCTTCTTCCAACCAGTGTCGCAGCATAGTCACCTGAGTAGAACGGCCAACGCCATCTGTTCCTTCCAATACAATTAATTTGCCCGTAAGTTTTCCGAAATCACGATAAGGAAAACCACCACCGTAGAAATCTGCGTTAGCCATTATTTCTTTCCTTTTTTATTCTTTTTCCCAGCTCGCGGGTTATCGACAGCGATGGGCTGTTTGTCTGGATTTGGTAAACTCTCAAAACCTTCCAGGACACGCTTGACCAATGCCCGAACTTTCTTCTGTTGTACTTTTACAGGCAAGGTGCCATCAATCATTGTCAGGCCAAATTCATCAACCATTTTGTCGTATTCATTCAAAATCTTGCCCTGGAAAAGCTTGAAACTCTCTTCATAGCTATCCGAAAGACCCAAATCCATTCCGGCTTCGTAGTATTTCAATTGCGCCCTGGCTCCGGTTATACGACCGACAGCGATGTCCAGCGGAACGCGAAAATACAAGGCGGCATCAGGCATGAAAGCAAAAGAGTACATATCACGCACCCAATTCGGATCATTTCCCCGGGCAATGTCCCGGGCAAAAGCGGTAAAAGCATAGCGGTCTGCCAAAACGATCACTCCTGCTTTGAGCAAGGGATAAATGCTGTTTTCCCAGCGGTCAGCAAAATCGGTGCAATGCAGAATGCTGAAAGTTGCTGGAGTGAATGCCTGGGTCTTTTTAGCAACCTTGGTAGTACTCTTTACCAGGGAAGAACTGTTCCACTCACTAAAATAAACGGAATAGCCTTTCGAAAGCAGCCATTTGTAGAGCAAATCGATTTGGGTCGACTTGCCCGAGCCGTCGATGCCTTCAACGACGATCAACTTTCCTTTCGTATCATTCGGTCTTAACACGTTAGCCACCTCCCGAAAGCAGACCAAACACAATGGGTATTTTTATAGTTTGTGTAGGTACTTGTCATTATAGCGTAATCCTCCAACATTTTCGATAGGGTTAATTCAGCAAGATACAAGCAAACGCGCAAATTCTGTCGGTGAATTCCAATTAATGATATTTTTTTGGTGGAGAGCCAGAGTTTGAACCAAATTGACAGAAAAAAACGCGCTTTCGCGCGTTTCAAAAATCTTTAAAGCTAATGATCTCTATTCATCAAAATACTCGTCGTCAGAAACATCAAATTCCACTGACTCACCCGACACAATAAAGACCACCCTTTCGCAAATGTTGGTAACACGGTCTGCGGTTCGCTCGAGGTTATGAATGACCCATACCACCTGGTTTCCCAAATCGATGGTATCAGGGTTTTTGATCATACCTTCCACAATTTTGCGATAAAGGTTTTCATAAAACTCATCTACCTGGTTGTCTTCTTCAGGGATGCTGTGAGCCGCAACTGTGTCCCCAGCTACGAAAGCTCCCAAAGCACGGTGCAGCATGGAAGTTGCCAGATCGGCCATCTGTTGGATCTCGCGGATCGGGATCGGATAATCGGTATCAGCCAGATGTATGGCTACTTTTGCGATGCCCTTGGCATAATCGCCAATGCGCTCTAATTCGGTATTGACTTCCAGCATGGCTGCTAAAAAGCGCAAATCACTTGCCAATGGGCTTTGGGTGGCAAAAGTGATCAGGATGTGGTTTTCAATCGCATGATGCTTGCCGTTAATTTTTCGATCATTTTCAAGAATTTGCTTTGCGGCAGTTACGTCGCGCCGCTGCAAGGCATCGACAGAATTGAGAATTGCCTGTTCAACCAGGCTTCCCAACAAAAGAATTTCATCCTGGATAAGGTTAATTTCCTGGTCTAATGTGAATCGGGACATCTAAGCCTCCAAGTTGCGGCAAATTTGCAGCAGTTAATTGTACTGCAAGCCGAACAATCGATCATGCCATTCTGCTTTCAAAAAAAGCCATCACGGGTCTTCCTCTCTCTTAATAGTACACCTGCTTTGTGAGTAAAAACCAAAAGTGGGTTAAGACTTTCTTTTGAAATTGTAAAATTATGGTTAAGCAAGGGTTTCTCCTGCTGTGACTGGGATCGTAAAGAAAAATTGGCTGCCGGCATTTTCTTCGCTTTCAACCCAAATTCTGCCTCCATGCGATTCCACAATATGTTTACAAATCGAAAGACCCAATCCTGTTCCTCCACCTGCGCGAGCCCGATCAGCTTTATAAAATCGTTCAAAGATTCTTTTCAAATCTTTTTTCGCCACTCCTACGCCGTCATCTTTAATCCTGAATACCACCATGTTGCCGTCCCGCCAGGCACTCAGAAGGACATTTCCCCCATTGTGAGTGAATTTAATCGCGTTGTGGATCAGGTTAATAAATACTTGTGAGATCCGCACCGGATCAGCATAGACCTGCGGCAAGCCGATAGAGCAATCATGCGCCAGCACAACACCTGCTTTTTCCGCCTGCAGAATCATCCGGTCAATGGACTTATTGATCAGGTTGCAAGGGTCAATTCTTTGGAATTCAAAACTGGATCTTCCAGATTCAATTCGGGAAAGTTCAAGCAGTTCGTTAACCAGCTGGATCAGGTTGTCCACTTCATCATCCATACGGATCAAAAACTTACGTGCCGCGGGTGGATCATCCAGAGCACCGTCAAGCAAGGTTTCACTGATTGCCTTTAATCCTGCAATGGGTGTGCGTAATTCATGAGAAATATTGGAAATAAAGTCTCGCCGTACGATTTCTAACTGATGGGTTTGAGTGAGATCTTTGAAAAGGAGCATCGTACGCCCAGGCAGATCCTTTTCGAGGGAAATCCCCGACACTTGCAGGAATTTGTGAGCAGAGCCCAATTCCATTGTAATTGTCTCGGGGTTGCCATCGTTTGTTTTCTTCCACAACTCCACCAGGCTGTAATGACGCATCACTTCAACAACTGAGCGACCAATTGCCTGGTCGTTTTCAATCTTAAACAGATTTTCTGCTTCCGCGTTGAGCAACTGCACCTTTCCATTTTCATCAGCAATCAAAACGCCATCTGTCATGTGTCCCAGAACCGTCGAGAGCATCGCCTGTTCTTTGTCCAGAGCATTGAATTGTTCTTCAGTCTGGTAGGCTGTTCTTTGCAATGCCTCAGCCAATTCCTTCATTTCGGGTAAATCCCCGACATCTTCAGGAATTTTGATTTCTTTAAATCGTCCTTCGCCCAATTCTTTGGCAGCATCAGAAAGATATTCAAGCACATTCAAGTGTTGATTGACGTAATAAATATTGATAAGCAATCCAAACATCAACCCAATTGCCAAAATTAAAAATACCAGTATGAAAATAGGGATGTAATTAATTTGTTGGCCTGTTTTCACAGCCTGTTGAAGGACAGATTCTTCAACCAGGGGGAAAAAAAGGGTTAAAGCAGCCAGGCTGATTGCCAAAATCAGAATGAAAGGCCACAAAATGCGCAAGTGGAAGCGCGACTTCATTATTTATCCTTCGAAACGGTAGCCCGCTCCCCGTACCGTGACTATTCGCTTGGGTTTTTCGGGGATCTTTTCGATCTTTTCCCGCAGCCAACGGACATGCACATCAACCGTGCGGGAATCGCCCATAAAGCCCCAACCCCAGACACTTTCGAGAATTTTTTCTCTTGTAAGAACGCGGCCTTTATTTTGACCCATGTAGGTCAGCAGGTCATATTCCTTTGGCTTGCAAGGAACAACCACACCGTTCAAACGCACCTCCCGGCGGGTCATGTCAATTTCAAGACTACCAAAGGTCATGATCTTGGGCAGGTTGCCCTCCTGGGCAGCGGCGCCAACTTCCTCGCGGATCAAGCGCACCCGCCGCAACAAGGCTTTCACCCGGGCAATTAATTCGCGCATGCTAAAAGGTTTGGGCAGATAATCATCCGCGCCAACTTCTAAACCGACCACGCGGTCGATTTCGTCATCGCGGGCGGTGAGCATCAGAACCGGAATGTTGGTCTCTTGCCGAAGCGTGCGGCAAACCTCGAAACCATCCATACCCGGAAGCATAACATCCAGGATAACGAGATCGGGATTTGTTGTGCGGGCTAATTCAAGGGCGGTCAAACCATCACCTGCTACTTCAACCTGATAACCCTCTTTTTGAAGTTTGTAGGTCAATGTTTCCTGAAGCGAAACTTCGTCATCAACCACTAATATTTTTTCTACCATGTTTCCTCCATGGATACTTCAACTACTCAAGCAAAACAAAGAACAACCTAAGGTTAACTTGTTAACAATTGTATCTCAGCGTAAGCAAAAATCAGGCAAATTACAATCTCATTGATAAAAAAGTCCTGACTTTTACTGCTCACATCCCATACTTAAACTCAGCTTGGTTCAAATCGTGACCTCTCACTCGATGCATCCAGCATGTCGTTGACCCATCAATGGTAAAATCAAGCCACTAAAAGGGACTACATTATGAGCAAAGATATCCTTACTGCCAGAGCTGATTTTCCAATTCTAACCCAAACTGTTAACGATCTGCCTCTCGTTTACTTAGATAACGCCGCGACCACCCAAAAACCCCAAAGTGTGATCGACGCGATCAGCCAATACTACAGCTCTACCAACTCCAACATCCACCGTGGGAACCACACCCTCGCCGTGCAAGCCACCCAGGCATATGAAGATGTTCGCAAAAAAGTAGCTGCCTATCTGAACGCCCCTTCACCAGATCAAATTATCTTCACCCGTGGAACGACCGAGTCAGTCAACCTGGTTGCCTATAGTTTTGGGCAAGCCTTTGTTAAAGAAGGCGATGAGGTGATTGCAAGTCAACTCGAACACCACAGCAACTATGTCACCTGGGAGTTGATGTGCCAGAGGCAAGGGGCTAACTTTCGTGTGATTCCAATCGACGAAAATGGCGAGCTGGATCTAAAGGCTTTTCAGGAATTGTTAACCGGGAAAACCCGGTTGGTTGCCATCAATCACGTCTCTAATTCATTGGGGACTGTCAATCCGATTAAAGAAATCATTGACCTTGCCCATGCCGCTAATGTTCCTGTGCTGGTTGATGCCGCGCAAGGGGTTCAACATCTCTCTCACGATGTCCAGGCACTCGACGCGGATTTCTACGTTTTCTCAGGGCATAAAATGTACGCGCCCATGGGGATCGGTGTGCTTTATGGTAAAAGAGAATGGTTGGAGAAAATGCCTCCATTTCAGTCCGGTGGAGAAATGATCGACCAAGTCACGCCTACCAAGGTGACCTTCAATGTACTGCCTTACAAGTTTGAAGCGGGCACTCCCAATGTCGCCGATGCGATTGGGCTGGGAGCAGCGATCGACTACATTAACCAGTTCGATTTTGCCCAACTGCAGGCATACGAAAAGGACTTGCTTGCTTACGGTCTCGATCTGCTTAAAACTATCCCGGGCACAAAAATTTATGGCGACCCTGTGCACCGTTCCGCAATTATGCCTTTCAATGTTGAAGGCATCCAACATTACGATCTCGGTGTCTTGCTGGATACAAAAGGCATTGCTGTTCGAACGGGTCAGCACTGCACTCAGCCAATCATGGACGCACTGCACATTCCCGGCACAGTCAGGGCGTCTGTAGCGCTCTACAACACCCGGGAAGACCTCGATGCTCTTGCTCACGGTATTGAACGCGTCGTGCGCATGATCAGGAGGTAACCGTGGGTCAAAAAAGAACAATGAAAGAAATAGAGCAAAACCTGATAGACGATTTTGCTCTCCTCGATAATTGGGAAGAAAAATACGAGTACCTGATCGAAATGGGTCAGGACCTGCCCGAAATGGACCCCGCTCTCAAGACAGACGATCGCCTGGTGCAAGGCTGCCAATCCAGCGTATGGTTTGATATCAACTGCCTTGAAGGCAACCTGATCTTCACAGCGGACAGCGATTCGCTGATCGTAAAAGGGATGGTGGCAGTTTTAAATGAAATCCTCAACGGTCAACCAGCCGAAGAAGTTTTGCAGGCAGGTATGACCTTTTTTGAAACCCTCGGACTCTGGCGGCATATTTCTTCACAACGCAGTAATGGTCTCACTGCCATGATGGGACGCATTAAGCAGGCTGCTGCAGATTGTCTTGGGAAGCAACCTGAGGAGTAAACATGCCCCTCAGTTACCGTATGCTCAATATCGACGGTATTCCAGCCGGTCTGCTTGGCTTGGAAGAGCTGTTTTCACGTCTTTATACTGAAGGAGTCGCCCCGGATGCTTCTGAAACACCTGCGTTGATTCTAATAGGGGTCAAAGAATACAATTTCATCCCAAGAAATGCTGCGCAAAGTTACACAACCGCCCTTTGCCAGGAGTACCAGCGCTATTTTCGCAAACGCAAGAGTGGAAAAGCGATTGTAGCCCGCAACTACGGCACCTGGCAAGGCTTTCCCCGCGAGCAAATCCCCTGGTTCCCAACCATCTCTGCCGAATTATGCACTAATTGTGGTGCCTGCCTGGACCTGTGCGCCCGCGAGGTCTATGAGCAGGACGAGGACGGAAATATTTGGGTGGCAGAGCCGTTTTTATGCATGGTAGGCTGTTGTTTTTGCAAGAGCGTTTGCGAACCTAAAGCGATTCTGATGCCCAGCCAGGACATTCTCAAAAATTATCGAGAGAAAAAGTAGATCAATGTTGGGAACACAGCCCTGGCAAGGTGAGGGTTTCTTGGTTCATATATGAAATCTTGGAACGGCCGGTGTCCGTTCCGTACATTTTGCGAATTATTATGCTGGCTTAACTGCTAAGGTGGCAGCGTAAAGACTGCAAAACTTACCCAAACGGTTATCCGGTTCGTTATCTTCGTAGAAGTCCTTCAACAAAAATCCAGCTCTCAATTGCCCCCCAATTTGAGTATCAAGTGTGTGGCTGAATTGGTAACCACCCTCCGTGGTGATCTCCAAACCCTTTTGTTCTTCATGGCGGCTGTTATACGGCAGCGGATGTTTTATCTCCAACGGCACCTCATCAGAAAATAAGGCTTCGTCATCAACCATATACATAATCGGGTTAGTCCAGCCTGACATCAAAGCCCCGCCTGCACGCAAGACGCGGAAAGCTTCCCGCCAGACTTGTTCGATATCCTCAACATAACAGTTTGCAACCGGATGAACGATAAAATCGAAGGAAGCATCAGCAAAAGGAAAGGGGCTGGTCATATCAGCTTTGATCAAGTTGATCGAGTAACCCTCTCGCTGCGCGACGATTTTGTCTGCCTGCAGTTGCCTGGTAGACATGTCCAGAATTGTGACATCATAACCATGGGCTGTCAATTCCGGTCCCTGCTGCCCACCACCGCTGGCAAGCCCTAAAACCCGCTTGCCCACACCTTCAAACCACCATAGCGGCGCTTTTTTCGTGGGAGTCAAAATCAGTTCGACTTCGCGCTGCTTTGCCTTGGCAAATTCCTCTGAAGAACAGGGCACTGTCCAGACAAAATCTTCCTGGCTCCATTGATCCCAGGTTTTGGCGTTAAAATCGCTGACCTTGTTCATACGATTCGTTTTCCTAAGGCGGGGTCACGCCCAAAGCAGTTAGCTCATTTTCAGCAACCCACCAACCTGGATGCCAAACCAAAGCCTGCTCGAAGCTCTCGATTGCCTCGTCGCGCAAGCCCATCATTACCTCCGCGCGTCCTTTCCACACCCATGTTTCCGGGATGGCATCTTCTGGAGTGATATCGAGCGTTTGCTGCGCGAGGTTGCGCAGGTCATGGTAGCGACCAGTCCAGTAGTAAGAAAAATATGGTCCGGTTTGATACCAGAGAATGCGCCAGGGGCGGTCCTTGGTCTCAAGCGTCTCGTAAATCTTGAAAGCTTCATCATAAGACTGCGAGGCACCAAAGTAATCGTCCATTTCAACCTGAATGGAACCACGGCTGAACCAGGCAAAGAACAGGTCCTGCCCTTTCAGGTTGTAAAGGCGGTTTGTCACCTGGTCGAGAGCATATTGTTTGTTGTAAGCCTCATCAATGTGAGGTCCAAGAATATCAATCACTTCCTGTTCGCGGTCAGGTGGATAAACGATCAGGTAAATATCGTCAAAATGTGCCCAGTCAAGGGTGATCTGGTCGTAACTTAATTTGATCATGCCCAGATAGGTGTCCGGAATGGTAACTTCTTGTTTAATGTCATCGTAGCCGATGATCAAGCCATAGTGTCCCATCCAGCCCTCAGCAGAATTGGCGTAACCGCGTTCAATGAGCACAGGCAAGCCGACAGCAACCAGCTTCTTTACCATATCCAGCGTGCCCCCGTAGCGTACAATAGCGCGCAACTCTGTTTCATCATGTACATACCCAAGCATTTCGTAAGGCATGACATTTCGGTCTTTAATGTAGGGCTTGAGGTACGCCTCGGTTACTTTCTGGTCTCCTTGCCAGCCCCAATATTTGAGAGCCATGGAAAGGTTGGCAGGACCACAATTATTGAAACCCTGTGGTTCCACTGCGATCCCTTCCAGCAAAACTGATTCAGGCAAAGGCGTTGGTATGGGAGTATTGGTTGGTTTCACCGTGGCTGTAGCGGTAAATGCCGTGGTCGGTGTGATAGTAGGGGTAGAGGTGATGGTAGGTGTCATCGTGGCAGTAGGTGCCATGGCGGTCAGCGTCTGCATCATTCCTGCGTCCAGTGTGCCTTGCTCACCGGGGGTGAAGACTTCCTCTTCTGGTGGGTTGAAGAAATAAAAGATTCTCGCCCGGGCACTGGCAACATAATAGTAAGCTTTATCGTGAACAGCCGGTATCTGGTAGATCAGGACTGCTAAAAGCGCTAAAACAAGAACCAAGGCCAGGTAAAACCATGGTTTAGACCATAAGCTTTGTTTGGTCAAGCTTCTTCGAAATGTTCTTTTATTTGAATTTCTCATCATTGGCTGCATTATACCTTTACAGAAAAAAGGCGATTTTTACCGCTTTATAGTAGTAACCGGGGTCAGGATTCGGCTTGTGCCAATCCCTGTGTTGCCAGATCCCAGCCTGGGTAAAACTCCAATGCCTTACGGAAGTAGCGCTCAGCGGTCACTTTATCCCCCAGCATCAACGCTGATTGACCGCCCCAATACCAGGTTTCTGGCAGAGAGGGGAAACTGGTGTTGGCAATGGTTTGATCTGCCAGGTTGAGCGCATCCTGGTAACGACCAGTATAGTAGTAAGCCAAGTAAGGACCAACCTGGTACCAGGTGATGCGCCAAGGGCGAAGACCGAAGTCTAACTGGTTGTAGAGCGCGAAAGCCTGGTCGTACGCCTGGGCGGCACCCAGGTAATCACCCATCTCAACCAAAACCGAGCCCTTGCTGTAGACCGCGAAGAATAAGTCCTGCCCACTCACCTGCTGAATACGCGCTTCCACTTTTGCCAGGGTGTTCTGTAAATTTCGTGCAGGGTCAGCATCCTCTCCCAGCAGCGTAAGCACTTCCTGTTCACGTTCTGCCGGATAGACCACCAGGTAGATACCGTCAAAGTGCCACCAATCGTGTTCTAATTCGCTATAGGTCATGTTCATCATGCCTAATAGCGTGTCTGGAATCTGCACGGTCTGCGTGCTATCATCGTAAGCCGTAATAATGCTGTAATGTCCCATCCAGCCGTCTTCCTCATCGGTGTGTCCACGTTCAAGCAGGACTGGGAAACCGCCTGAGAGCAAGCGCTTGATTATTTCGATATCACCACCATAACGGAGCTGACCTTTCAGGTTCGTGTTGGCTTGCACAAAATCCAACATTT
>CAZYIJ010000033.1:3416-17054 GCA_964647425.1 uncultured Anaerolineaceae bacterium | reverse complement strand
TTTGGTTTCCATTCCTGGAGTTGGCAAGAAAACCTCTGCCAGATTATTGGCTGAACTTGGGGAGATCAGCCGCTTTGAGAACGCGCCACAATTAGCCGCTTATGCCGGTCTCAATCCGAAGGGCTTTAGTTCAGGCTCATCAGTGCACAAGAAAACCCGTATCTCAAAACAAGGACGCAGCGAATTGCGTGCCTGTCTGTATATGCCAGCCATTGTGGCGATGACACACAATCCAGTGATCCGGGCTTTGAAGGAACGTTTGCAAGAAAGGAAACTCCCCAACATGGCGATTGTTGCGGCTTGCATGCGAAAGTTGCTGCACATCGTTTATGGTGTTTTGAAGTCTCAGATGCCTTTTGACCCTGAATATGACCGCCAATTCAATTATTCAACTTGACTTTCAAGACGGTATCTACTCATGCTTGTCGGTGTTTGCGTCACACTTTACCTGCGCAAGATTTCAAGACCCGTTGCCAATTAGATTTTTAAATCTGATTAAATTGTTCATTTAGAAAAAATAGATCAATCCTCATCAGAACTGACATAATCACTTACTTGAATTTAACCTGAAAATATATCCAATTTTGCATGTTTTTTGAAAGATTTCAGTATAATTGACTCTCAGGTCAAAATTTCTTTTTAAGTTCCCCAGAGGTGAAAAATCGAGGGCTTTACCAACCCGTGAATAAAGGAAACTAAAATGAATAATAGTCTTGATAAAAAACCTTGCTTTTTAAGATCAGTTCGACACCTGTTGACGATTTTCCTGGCGTTCTCAATGCTCTTTGGGCTCGTGGCTTGCGGGAAACAAGAAGCCGTTGAGGTTGATCCAGTAATCCTGGAGCAGGAGCTGGAAGACGAAGCTTTGCAGACAGAAGCCGAAAATATTGAGACAGAACCGGTGATTGTGGAGCGGGATCTGGGTCCTCAGCCACTGCAAACAGCAAATCAAGCTACCGCGTTGGCGTTAAGATATTACATTTTTGCCCGATTAAAAACTGAGGAATTCATTCAAGCTGATATCGACTCCTTACCAGACGGGGCACTTCAAAGTCAAATAGATGAGCTTGTTTCAATCTGGGAAACAGCAGAGATTCTTACTTCAGAGGCTGAACTCATCACCGATCAAGCATTGTTGTTATTGGAAGCAGCCTCAGGCGATCAGTCAGTGGTTTTCAATCAATCCGGTAATTCCGGCATTTCTCTTGCCAATTTTCCCGGTCAGGTTATTGACAAAAACGCTTGGGCAGAAAACCTAACAAAGCAATACGATGCATTACGAGGCGGGCAACGATACAATCAGCTTGCGCAGCAACTTGGCATTGATACAAAAACAGCTATTGAACAGATGGAACTGGCACAGAAAATCATTCGAAATGCCGCAGATCTTGAAGAAGCTCAGGCAGAAGTAGCCGAGTATACCAGGAGCATCAACACTGTTGAAGGATACAAAACTGCCAGCAAGGTTGGTCTATTTGTTGGGGCAACTGTCGCCACTGGTGGAGGAACCCTGACCGCCCTGGCTGGCAGCAGCATGTCTTTACCGGTAGCAGGAGCTGTCATTGTAGGAGGAGTGGACTGCATTGTTGATGTGGGGCAGACCACCAGTTCCATCATCCTGGGTGATGAACATCAAGTAACAGTCGATTTCAAAGAAGCCGGGGAGGTGATCCAACCGATCTCCATGGTGGTCAGTCTTGTCACGTTGGATCCGACCTCTACAGTTGAAGAGCTCGCCTTCTTAGGCGAGGCCATGATGGAATGGAGCAATCCTGGCAAAGTCACAGGAATCGCAGTGGAAATGACCAAAAATGCAACCTCACGCGTTATAGCAAAGATGGTTGAATTGATGGGACAAACCATTCCTGATGTCGAACGAACGCTTGAAGACCTGAAATTATCTCTACCTCAAGAAGAAGGAACCACTCTGGCAAAACTAATCGTGGCCAACACTGTCGGGTCTGAAGATGCTTTAGCGAAAATGCAGGAACTCAAAGCTCAAATGACACAGATGGCTGGAGAAGATGGAAGCGAGAACGAGGAATCGCAGGAAACTGATTCTCCAGATCAGGACGGAGGAGCTCTGACCGGAGAGAAACAGGAACCCTCTGAAGGATCAAGCACTGGGGATAGCATTGCTGGCACTTATAGCGCTGACGCAGTGTTACAGTATACCGTAGAAGACGTAGAAGCTGACAGCAGCTTGCCGGTTACGCTGCAACTTTACCAAAACGGTACTGGCACCGCTAATGTCTACGGTTTTAGCGGCGAAGCAGTTTACTCAGGCAATAAGGTCAGTTTTTCTGTTGGGATGCAGGGCATTACTTGTGCCTTTGAGGGATTAGCCAGCAGAAATGGCAGCAGTGTAAGTATAGATGGGATCATGCAATGTTCATTGATGGGAGTCGTCGCTGCCACCTATGGTTGGAGCGCGCAAAAGTAAGCCCTCCTGTCATGAATAATATTGAATTAAATACCCTCAGGGATTTCTTACATTGCCTGAGGGTTTAGATTTCTGACCTTATCTGTTAGAGGATGTCCGCAACATTTAAAGCAGAAACTTGTACTTAGTCTCCCGCATCAGCATAATAACTGAGGTATTTGATGCCCAAAAATCAGATTTCTGGACAATCATCTCCATATCGCCGAATTTAATGAAATGGAGTATGGTCGAATCAAATATGGCTGTTAGAACTTATTCTTTAAGCAATTCCTGAAATCAATCCTTCCATTAATCGGAACGATAAACCGGTTGAGGCTTATTGCCTGCGTGGAAAAGTTACAACAAGGTGATTGATTCTGCCATCCCGCGAGAAGATGTGCTGACTGGTTTCTGCATCCAGTTTGAGATCAAGTAATTTTCGAGAGCTTTTGTCTGCGTAGTGAATTTCTATTTCATCATGGTTCCCAAATTGAACCGTAACTGGGGTTTGGCAGATGAAATAAGTCAGTGTTCCAGCCGGCAGGGTTAGAGTTTGCTCCTCGCCATAGATATCTATAAAACTAAGTTCACGAGGTGAAGATAGAAGTTCGGATGAATCGAGCAGATACGGGTCAAAGACCAATCGCCCGTCTTCGAACCGAACACCGACTTCCAACTGACGGGTCAGGATTTCCTCCTTCACCATGCCGGTCATCCCTGGCTGGCGCGCACCGCGCCCTTTGGGGGTGTGTGAATAAGGATCTGTAGGGAAGGCGCCGTACTCAGCGGGTGTTTTCTGATATCCTAATCCCGCTCGGACATCGCGGTAAAAATCGCAAAGTTTGGCAGCGACAGGTTCGTTCCTAAAGCGCACGGCAGTTTCTTGAACCGCCAAAAGAAGTTTCGAAACCATATGCCAGTAGATGCTCCCCAAGCCCTCGTAAGCAAAGAATGTTCCGGAGCGTCCAGTAAACTCGGCATGCCGGAAGGTGTTTTCAAACAAGCCTTCAACAGCATCTTTTTCTTGTTCTACCAACTCTTGATACTCTGGTTGGTTCTTCAGGTCTTTCAACACTTCACAAACATCTTTTATGTTTCGCAGTTTACTGCCAAAGTGAAATAGTCCGTCAATGTCTTGAGTGAAGAGTCTTGTATCCTGATCTTTTACCAACTGGGCAGGTAACTTCAAATGGTTGAGTTGTTCGGGCAGCAAGGTGTTCTTTTTGATGAATGAGGGTAGCATCCGATCCGGATAAAGGATATAGGTGTGCTGGTCTGCCTGGTAGAGAGAACTATGACGTAAACTCTCCAGAAGGGTAAGGGATTCTTCACCGCTCAAAAGTCCAGAAGAAAGGATCGAAACCTGCCCTTCAAGCATTTCATAAAGGCGGTCCACATGGGCATGCCCGGGTTCAAGGCGCAACAAATTATACGAGTTATAGAGCGCATCTGAACGCCGGTTTGCGCGCAAACTGTGCTCCAGAAATTCTTGCGTTGTATCCAGAAATGCTATTAACTCGTCTACTGACAATTGGCTCATCGTTCCGCTGAATCCGTTATCGTAGATCAGCTGTCGATAGCGGCTGCCAGCCTCACCAAGCTCATCCATCATCTGCCGGCGGGATTCTGGCGTGAATTCACCACTCAAACTGGGATGGAAGTTCTGAAGAATTGCGGCAATGGCATTCAATAAACCAACAACTTCGTTGTGAAGGGAGAAACCGTCATTTTCATCCTTGACCAGGTGGCGGAAATACGCCACGAAACGCCGCAGGTAACCGAGCGTGACGACTGAAAGCCCATACCCCACCAGGGCGTTGTTTGCGTCGTTCCATTCCGGACGCTGGGTGTTCATCCAAATTCCACCCTCAGGGATAAAGTTTATCAACTTGGCTAAAACAAGCGTAAGCAGCTTTTCCGTGAGCGAGGCGTGTATCACTCTTCCATCCTCATCAAACAGCAGACGTCCATCACTGCCGTACTGATGCGTCAGTTTCTCTATGCGTTCGTGAAGCATGTGATCAAACACAATCGTATTAAAGGGGTCTTTTTGCAATGCCTCATAGGGTTTGATGCGATAAGGCACGTTCGCATAGCTCAAAACTGGCGTGTTGAGCCGCTGACGCAGCTCCCTAGGGTGAAACCGCTCACTTGCTTCCATCAGCTTTAGTAAATAGATGATTTGATGATCGCTCCAGTAACCGATGTTCGCCCAGGGATTTCCTTCTTCCGGGACTTCCCAATCGATACCATTACGGCTGATCCGGTAAGGGTTATATCCATCCGCAGTTGTGGCGCATAAGAACGTGTCCACAGTGGTTTCCGCAAATTCGGGAAAAGAGTAAACTAACGCTTCCCAATTTTGAAATATGTCACGCCAATTACCGGCGTAATCCAGGCGTTGAGATCCGTCCTCTTTTTTTATGTTGATCGAAAACTTATTCCAGGGTCGGCTGGGGTCGCCATGCCGGCGGCTAAAGGTAAGGGGCAAATAGGTGTTCAGCAGGCGGCGCAGATTGCTGTCATCGGATGTTGCAGCAAGAGAACGTAAATCCGAAAGACTGCATCTGTCTGGCAGCGTATTAAAAAATTCAGTATGAACCCCGGGAAGATCATGTTCGTGGGTTGAGAGATAATCAAGAAGATCCGTTTTTTCGACCCAGTAGTTTTGGGGGAAAACACCACCGCGCATGATATTAAAAAGGACATTTGCAAAATGATGAGCGCTGGCGTTGGTTTCTTCCGAAACCTGTATACCGTCAGCACTTGTTACCTTTTTCTGCAAGTTAAACGTGTTGAAGTCAATATCCTGCTCAATGGCTTCCTGCTTGGCATCCAGGGACGTTTTCAGAAAGTCCTGCAGCCGTGTCAGAGCGGCATGGTCCTGGTTTATATCCGCAACCAAATACCACCTGACTTCCTGTAATGCTCCCAAATGCAAGCTCGCGTGAACAAAAAACGCACCGCGTTCACCTCGGATTTCCGTCTCTGTTTCAAGACTTCCACAAAAACGGAAATTGGTTAACTGTCTGGAGGAAAGCAAAATATGTTGAGGTTCAAGGCCTACCTGAAAAACCACATTTGCAGCCAACGACTCGCTTGGTTCAGCCAGATCGGTTAATTGAGAGTTGAGTACGTACAGACCCAGATTTGTTTCTTCAACCACTTCGCTGCGTTTGTATGCATCCAGCAGGCAACTGAATATATTTTGGGTTGCGGAACTGACATTTGCTGGAAGGATATTTTGAAAACCATCCAGTACTTCCACGTCACAAGGGGTTTCTGAGTGATCGATATTGTTCAGCCAGGCTGTCTTGATAAAACCAAAGCGGTCTCCTGTGCGCCAGCTATAGCGTAATACCAGCTCAAGAGAATGATTGATTTCTTCAAATATTAGCGCGGTGCCAGGGATGTTCTTGTACAGGTTCCGTTCAACTTTATATTGTCCATCCTGCCGAATCGAAAATGGTTCCCAAAGCCATGTTTGGCTGCCGCGTTTAACACGCAAGATTGTTTTTGCGCCGGTGTTCTCAGAATTTTCGGTAATCTTATCTTCAGTGTAGTATGGAAATAAGGCATGTTCAGCGTCAACTCGCCCAGCGGTTAGTCCGCCTGTTGAGGCAATATACAACCAGTGATCAGCACCACTGACGATGCTCATGAAAAAGGGCGGCATGGCATCATATTGCTGGATTTTGTAAAACGGCTCACCGAGCAAGTAAACATAACCCCCGGCGGGTTCATTTACCGGGGGTGTGAGCAAAGTATTTCCGATAAGAGTTGGTACGGTTTTAGAACGCATACGATTTTTTCTCCATCGCTAAAACTTTTTTAACTCAGTCTACCAACAATCCGTTTCGTTTTATGACATCGCTAAACCAGTAAGCACTGTCTTTGATTGTGCGTTTTTGGGTTTCGTAATCGACATGAATGGCACCAAATCGCTGAGAATATCCCCTTGCCCACTCAAAGTTATCCATCAACGACCACTGCAAGTAGGCAGTGACCGGGATTCCAGCCTGGATAGCCTTCCAAACCATTTGAATGTGATTCTGCAGGTAATCAATCCGCCGCTGGTCGTGGACCTTTCCATTATTATCGGGACCATCGGCATAACTGGCACCATTTTCGGTGACCATCAGTTGTTTCGGGTGATATTCCCGGTTTATCCGCTCGAGTAACTCATATAACCCCTGTGGATAAAGTTCCCAGCCCATATCTGTCTGTGGTACATCCCGTTCCTCGTTGTGAATCCCTTCTGAGTTTGTTGATACAAACATTCGGGTGTAGTAATTGATGCCCAAAAGGTCGGTTTCCTGTGCCATCAGGTCCATGTCACCGGGTTTAATAAAATCAGGTATGGTTGAATCTAACACGCCCATGCCAACATAATCTTCAAGCATATCCTGGGGGTAACCACGTCCATAGATGGGATCAGCAAACCATCGAATGAGTTCTCCATCCATAAAACGGATTCTATCCTCGCTAACTGGCGCGTCTGGGTCGTTGTGAACCGGGCTCATGTTCAGCACAATCCCAATCTGGGCTTCTGGGACAGTTTTTCGGATTTCCTTGACCGCCACACCATGCGCAAGCAAAAGATGGTGAGCAGCCAGAATACCCTTTGAGCGATCCTTCAATCCCGGGGCATGTTCGCCATACGTATAGCTTAAATGGCTGGCACACCAGGGCTCATTGATGGTAAACCAATACTTCACCCTGTCACCAAGGTGCCGGGCAACCACGTCAGTGTACTCAGCAAAGGCATCCACAACTTCACGATTCAACCAGGCATTTTCCAGTGCTATCGGCAGGTCCCAATGATACAAGGTAGCCATGGGGGTTATCCCAGCTTCCAGTAATCCATCGATCAACCGGCTATAGAAATCCAGACCAGGCTGGTTAATTTTTCCACGACCATTAGGGAGAATACGCGGCCATCCGAGAGAAAAGCGGTAATTAGGATAACCTAACGACTGCATTATTTTAATGTCATCCTGCCAGCGGTGATAATGGTCACAGGCAACATCGCCAGTATCACCATTTAAGGTTTTACCGGGAGTATGAGAAAACACATCCCAAATCGACTCTCCTCTGCCATCCTCTTTTACCGCACCTTCAATTTGATAAGAACAAGTGGCAGTCCCCCACAAAAAGTTATCTGGAAATTTCAATAGTTTTGTCATCGTGTTTTCCTTTAATTTTCAATTCAGTTTGCTGAATGTATCCTTCAGCAGTGGGTAGAGTTCCTGGTAGACCTGGTAAGCGTTTCTATAGACCTCGAACTTGTCAGGGTCTGGAGAGGTTTTTCCGGTGATGTGGATAGTCTGATGACAAGCAGTGACTACATCTGGCCATGCTCCTTTGCCAACACCAGCTAAAAGCGCAGCACCGAAAGCCCCACCTTCGGTGGTGTTGACGCTGACCAATTCACTTTCCAAAACATCAGCCAAAATTTGGCGCCACAAGGCCCCCTTTGTGCCTCCGCCTGAGGCGCGAATCTGAGTAATTTCCTCCAGACCAGCATTGCGAATAAGATTAAAACTGTCTTTCAAACCAAAAGCCACGCCTTCCAATACAGCGCGGGTCATGTGACCGCGGGTATGGCGTAGAGTCAGCCCGATAAAAGCTCCACGGGCAAGTGGGTCTGGATGAGGAGTGCGTTCGCCGCTCAGATACGGCAGGAACAACAATCCTTCACTTCCTGCAGGCACTGCTTCAGCCTCACGCAGCAGATCATCAAAACTCATGTCTGACGCCAGGGTATCACGATACCACTGCAAGCTGCCAGCTGCTGAGAGCATCACTCCCATTAAATGCCACGAATCCGGTACAGCATGGCAAAAAGCGTGCAGACGACCTTCCGGCTCGATCAATGCTAAAGGGGTGGTGGCAAAAATAACGCCGCTTGTTCCAACTGTAAGCCCAATGATTCCTGGCTCAACTGCCCCAACTCCAACCGCGCCAGCCGCCTGGTCGCCTCCGCCAGCCACCACAGGGGTTGCTGGAGCCAAACCTGTCAACGCAGCTGCTTCCGCGCTAACCAATCCGGTAATCTCGGGCCCTTCATAGGTGCGAGGCATCCATTCACGCGGGATATCCAGTTCCGCCAACAATTCGTCTGACCAATCTCTTGTCTTAATGTCAAAGAGCACAGTTCCAGAGCCATCAGCTTTGTCCATCGCTAATTCATCAGTCAGTTTGTAACGAATGTAATCTTTGGGTAGAAGGACGTGGCGAGCCCTGGCATAAACTTCGGGTTCGTTCTCGGCAACCCACAATATCTTGGGCGCAGTAAACCCGGTCAGAGCCACGTTGCCACTGATCTGGATGAATCGTTCTTTGCCGATCCTGTTATGGATTTCATCGCATTGTGCCTGGCAGCGCTGGTCGTTCCACAAGATCGCGGGACGCAGCACCTGCCCTTCTTCGTCAAGAAGCACCAACCCATGCATCTGACCAGTTAGACCAACTGCCTCGATCTCACCCGGTTGTACTCCAGTCTGAGAGATCACAGTTTGAATACTATTTATGACAGCCTGCCACCATTCCGCCGGATCTTGTTCAGACCACAAAGGTTTGGGAGAGGAGAGCGTGTGCGCTGAAGAAGCAGTGCCTAATACAACACCATTCTGGTCGATCAGCAGCGCTTTGCTGCTGGTTGTGGACACATCAAGCCCTAAAAAGTAAGCCATAATTCGATCTCCTATTTAAGATATTGTCACCGGGCACACAAACACCCGATCTTTGACCGGTAGTGTAGATTCCCCAACGACTTCAAATGCAGCTTTAAGCCGGATGTCATCCGAGGAGCTCCCAACCTGGGTTTTTATAGTCCCTGGCTCAAGCACCAACTTCAAGCCTTCACCATAATATGCCAACATATTGACAGGCAAGTCAAAACTCACGTTTTTCTTTTCGCCCGGTTGCAAGTGCAAACGCGCAAATCCACGTAATTCTTTTACTGGACGTGGGAAGGCGGCATACTCATCCGTGGTGTAAAGCTGGACAACTTCATCACCTGCAACTTCACCTACATTGGCAACATCAAATGAAATGTTTACAGTTTCACCCAGACTGGCTTGGTCGCGATCGATTACCAGTTCGCTATACTCAAACTGGGTATAACTCAATCCGTGCCCAAAAGGAAATAGCGGTTTTACACTTTCGTTGACATAATCGCCGTAAATGTTGGAGCGCATGCCTGAAGGTTTATAGTTGTAAAAGACCGGCACTTGCCCAACCGAACGTGCAATCGAAACTGGCAACTTGCCGCCTGGATTGATTTCTCCAGTGATTGCGCTGGCAATCGCGCTTGCGCCTTCTTCTCCCGGGACCCAAGCCTCAAGCACTGCGTTTGCGCCTTCGATTAGGTCTGGGATCGATAACGGACGCCCGTTGATCAAAACCAGGATCACCGGCGTACCTGTGTCTATGATTTCTTGCAACAACTCACTCTGTACACCCGGTAAGCCTAATTCACTTGCGTCTCTGAATTCACCAGTTGTGCAGTTATAGGCTAAACCTGAGCGGTGACCCAAAACAACAATGGCGGCGTCGGATGATTTAGCGAGCACGACTGCTTCCGCAAACCCCGATTTATCCTGTGAGTTGATGTCGCAACCTTTTGCATAAGCGATTGCCGAAGGGTCAGGTAAAACCTGCTTTAAACCTTCCAAAACAGTAGGGATTTCCACAGGCAGCTTTTCAATATCCGCCTGGGACAAACCTTCGTAGCCTGAATCGACCGGTGGGTCCTGATGCATCAGTTCAAGCACGGCAGCATAAGAGTAATCCCCCATCATACAACGTCCAGAGTTGGCATTTGGACCGATAACCGCAATCTTTTTTACAGACGGTTTAAGCGGTAGGGTTCCATCATTCTTGAGCAAAACCAGGCTCTGACGGGCAATCTTTTTTGCCAATTCGCGGTTTTCTGGAGTTTCGAATTCGACTAACACAGCGCTTTCATCCACGAATGGATTTTCAAACAAGCCCAATTCAAACTTCTTTGTCAGGTGGCGCCTGACAGACAAATCAATGGTCTCCATTGACAACTCACCCGCCTCGAGTGCTTCTTGAAGCCCGGGCGTATAGCAATCAAAACTAGGCAGTTCGACGTCAATCCCAGCGGTAAGTGCTTTGATGGCGGCTTCTTTGCGGTTTTTGACGGCTTTGTGATAGTTGTGAATCATCACGACCGCCTCATAGTCAGACACAACCACCCCGTCAAAACCAAGGGTATCGCGCAGCAAACCGGTCAGGATGCGTTTGGACGCAGCCACAACTTCGCCATCCAATTCAGGATAGGCATTCATCATCGATAACAATCCCGCGTCGCGGATGGCTGCCTGGAAAGGCGCCAGGTAAATATCCCACAGGTCTCTTTCGCCCAGGTGAACCGGACCACAGTTCAATCCTCCCTGCGAAAAAGCATGCCCAACAAAATGTTTGCCTGTTGCCAGAACTCCATTTGCCGGATTTTCCCCTTGCAAACCGCGGATATACTCCATGCCAAACTGGCTAACCAGCATCGGATCTTCTCCGAAAGTTTCTTCAATACGTCCCCAGCGCGGATCCCGACAGACATCCAGCACCGGTGCCAGACCCTGGCGCGCCCCCATCGCAAGCATTTGCTTTCGGATCTGTTCGGTCATTTCCCGGGCAAGTTCGGGTTGGAAAGTACTGGCTAACCCAATCATTTGCGGGTAAACGGTACTTTCCAGTGCCATCAATCCAGCGCAGCATTCTTCATGGTTAATAGCCGGGATGCCCAGCCGGGTCTCTTCAAGCAGAAACTTTTGGATCTGGTTGTATGCTTTGGCAGCTTCCAAGGGTGTCAGGTTGCCGGCACCGGCAATGCGAGTGATTTGACCCACCCCATCCTTCAGTTTTGTTTTTACTTTGGCCAGGTCTAACTTTCCCTTTGTCTGGAGTTCAAAAAACCAATATCCGCCAAGTTGACGGACCTTCTCCTCAAGGGTCATCCGTGCTATTAGTTCGCTGACACGCTTATTGATTTGGCTGGGGTTTACAGTCATAGTTCACACTCTCTTCGATATATACTGGTCAAGGTCTAAGAACGCATGCCCAGCAGCAAGTCAATGGTCAACTGATCCAGGCGTTCATACTTGAGCCCGCGCTCCGAAATAACTTTACGGTCAAGATTCAATGCTTTGATGCCTTCAGCCTTTTCGGACGAATACTTACCGAACAATGCCGCAAGGGCAGGATCATCAGCGTTGATTTCTTCCAAAATAGCCTGAATTTCCGGATCGGCATTAAATTGTGCCGCTTTTTCTTTCAACATCAGGTAGGTCCGCATACAGCCGCGAGCGAAGTCCTTGACACCTTCATAATCTTCGGTGCGATAGGCGTGCGCGTCATAGTGCTTGGAGCCGCTGTAACCAACATCTTCAAGGAATTTTACAAGGTAGAAAGCTGCTTTGAGGTCTCTTGAACCAAAGCGTAAATCCTGGTCATATCGTCCGGGATACTGATCGTTCAAGTCAATGTGGAACAACTTGCCAGCTTCCCATGCCTGGGCAACACCGTGCATGAAATTAAGACCTGCCATATGTTCGTGGGCAACTTCTGGGTTGACACCAACCATTTCAGGATGGTCCAGAGTGGCAATGAAGCCAAGCATATGACCAGTGGTGGCGTTATATATATCCCCACGGGGTTCGTTGGGTTTGGCTTCCAGAGCAAATTTGAGCCCATAACCTTTGTCCAGGTTGTATTCACACAGGAAATTCAGTGCTTCCCGGGTACGTTTGATGGAATCGACCGCGCTCTTGCTGCTGTCGGTCTCCGTGCCTTCGCGTCCACCCCAGAACACATATATTTTTGCGCCAAATTCAACTCCCAGGTCAATCGCGCGCATGGTCTTCTGCAAGGCGTAAGCACGAACTTTGGGATCGTTGCTGGTGAAGGCACCATCTTTGAAGATGGGATCGCCAAACAAGTTGGTGGTAGCCATTGGAACAACCAGACCGGTATCGTCCAGGGCTTTGCGAAAATCACGCTTGATTGCCTCTTCTTCCGCTGGGGTGGCATCGATTGGGATCAAATCGTTGTCGTGGAAATTGACACCATAAGCACCTACTTCGGCAAGCAAGTAAACTAATTCTGCTGGGCTTTTCGGATCGCGCACCGGTCCACCAAAGGGGTCCCGCCCAATCGATCCTACAGTCCATAAGCCAAATGTAAATTTATCTTCAGGTTTTGGTGAATATTTATCGTGCATTTTGATCTCCTTATTTACAAATTAGTATATTTAATAACCTCTTCCTTTACTGTTCAATTGTAAACCAAGTATCTACTGGTTGGGGGGCACCTTTACATAAACCAGCATCACCAGGGCTGCATCCACCAACGATAAGTTTGTATTTTCCAGGGTGAAAAATAAAATTTCCTTCATTATCACAAACCAATAATTGTTCCGGGGAAATTTCGAATTTAACAGTTGTTGACCTTTTGCTTTTCACTGCTAATCTCTTAAAACCGACCAGCTGATACTTAATTCCAAACGCACTATCAGGGTATTCAAGATAAATTTGTGAAACTTCTTCAGCATCAAAATCACCAATATTGCTTAAAGAAAACGAGCACTTCAAATAAGTGTTTTGAGTAACAATTGGAGTTGAAAGACGAAGGTCAGAATACGAAAAAGTGGAATAGCTCAATCCAAATCCAAAGGGATAGTCCGTATTACCGTTCGAAAAACGATAGGTTCTTCCAACCATTGAATAATCTGAAAAATCAGGAAGGTTAGTCACTGAGTTTATGAAAGTGATTGGGAGTTTGCCAGAAGGTGAGGTTTTGCCTACGATAATGTCAGCAACAGCATTTCCTCCTTCTTCTCCTGGATACCAGATAATCAGGATTGCATCAACGTATTCTCTTACTGCTTTAATGTTTAACGGGCTTCCCGCTGACAAGCATAATATGATTTTTGTGCCAGTTGCAGAAAGCCGCTTAATGTATTCAATCTGGTTTTCAGGAAGATCAATAGTCTCCCGATCGCCATTAACCCTGGAATAAATAGCATCACCCTCTTCACTTTCGAATTGTGGAGTAATTCCAAAACATGCGATTGTAATATCAGATACTTTAGCCTCGTTGATTGCCCAATCTAAATTGAGTTTATTCGGATCACTCAATCCTATCCCCATCCGATATTGCACCCGGACACCTTCAGGAATTGCCTTGAT
>CAZYIJ010000033.1:0-3316 GCA_964647425.1 uncultured Anaerolineaceae bacterium | reverse complement strand
TAATTTGGCAAATCATTCATAGAATCGCAGTCTGTTACAACATGACCGGCGAATTGCCAATCGTCTCTAAGTATGGTCTTTAAAAGAAACTTATTTATGGGACATGGCGTTCCATTGACCGCATTGTAGGCGGTCATGACAATTTCCACTTTAGCTTGCGTCACTACCTTTTTAAAAGCCGGCAGGTAAGTTCGAAACAACTCTTGTTTAGAGATTTTTACGTCTTGATTATGCCGGATACTTTCTGGACCTGAATGAACCGCATAATGCTTTGCACATGCAGCAGTTTTTAAGTATTTTTCGTGATTCCCCTGCATTCCTGTGATGTAAGCGTTAGCTAATTCTCCAGTTAGGAATGGATCTTCTCCGAAAGTTTCTTGACCCCGACCCCACCTGGGATCACGGAATATATTGATATTTGGAGACCAAAATGTTAGACCTTGATAGATAAGTGTCTTTCCATCGCGTTGTAAACTAACATTGTATTTCGCTCGGGCTTCATTACTGATCGCATTAGCCATTCGAAAAACTAATTCTTGATCCCAGGTAGCTGCCATTGCAATTCCTTGTGGGAAAACGGTCGCTTGACCATTGCGGGCAACGCCATGTAGCGATTCATTCCAATAGTTATATGGGGGAATACCTAATCGGTCGATTCCTGGCGCCGAATTAGACAATTGTCTTATTTTTTCTTCAATCGATAAACGACTTAATAAGTCTTCCAAACGTTCTTCGACAGGAACATCAGGGTTTGAGAAATCATTTTTTTCTGTTTTTTTGGTTGACATCTAATGCTCTTCATTTTCCATTCTATGTCCGATGTCTATAAATTAAGATCATATTTCAGCCAAAAAATGCTAACCCTGGATTATTAATTGAAGCATGGGGTTTGGTCAAAAATTGGGAGGTGCACAGGATTCCCTAATAACGAGTTGTGTTTCTAAAACTTTAGATTGAATTTCGCGACCATCCAAGAGATCTATGATACCGATTGCTGCCTGGTTCCCCATTTCGAATAACGGTTGTTTAATGGTTGTCAAGCCAGGCCTTCTCAGTCTGGCTTCATTGATATCATCAAAACCCAAGACTGAAAGTTCGGAAGGAATATTTATGCCAAGAGTTTCTGCTACATCCATAACGCCAAGAGCCATTTCATCATTGGAAGCAAAAATAGCCGTTGGTTTTTCGTTTCTACTCAACCACTCCTTCGCTAATAGCTCTCCACTTGCCCGAGTAAAACTTCCACTGCCAATGTGCGATTTGTCAATGTCGTAATCCGCCTCATCCATTGCTTGAATAAAACCTTGAAGACGATCCTGACTGCACCCGAGGTCCATCAATCCGGTTATGAATCCGATCCGCTTGTGACCAAGATCAATCAGATACTTAGTCCCCTCGTAGGCACCCATGGCATTCGTCGCTGTAATACGTGGATATTGAATGTCAATGCCAGAATAGTCAACAGCGATGATTGGAATTTCATGTATGGAACGGAGGTAGCTTTCCTTTTGATCTCGCGGAAGAACTACGATAATTCCGTCAACAAGATCATTCCTGATTGCTCTCATGTAAATTTGTTCGTTATATTTTGATAATCCGGTAGTATACAAAACTAGTTCATACTGTGTGTCTGAAATGCCTTCTGCCACACCACGAATTATTTCCAAACTGAAAAAGCTTGAGAGCGATGGAACAATTAACCCTATCAAATTTCGTTTTCCAGTTGATAAGCTTTTTGCGCTGTATGAAGGCGAGTAATTGAACTCTTCAATTATCTTCAATATTTTCTTACGCGTCTCTTCATCAACATCTGGGCGGTGATTAAGGACACGTGATACCGTTGTCTTCGAAACCCCTGCTTTGCGGGCTATGTCCGAAATTGTTAATTTCATATGGCTATTCCATTCTTTTTACTATAATCAAATTTGAAATCATTGGCCAATTCGCTTAAAAACGAAAATCTTCTTTTTCCAAAAAGATGAATCAACAGAGTAGCAATAACCTCCCCTAGCGTTCTCGCCCACTAGAGTTAATATTATAAATGGGATTTTGATCATCTAACAAATTTTTTTCTAATAATCTGGGTTGTTAATGTGCTAATCTGCATGCATTGCTACAAATAAATCTCATTGTTCAGACAAAGACTAATCAGCGAGGCTGTTTTTTTGCTCTGTGTAACCAGTTTAGTCTGCAATCATCCAGTCCTAATTTACAACTGGACGATTGCAGACAAATGCTGGAGTAACTAATTGGCGTATTCTGCCTTTATTTGTTTAAGTACTGCGTCTAATTCAACTTGAATTTCTTCCAATACTTCTAGTGCAGGACGCTCATTGTTAGTGATCTGACTAGTTTTTGCACCAATTGTTGAATCCAATTGATCAAAGCGAACCATCAGGTGGTTAGGGCTTTCAATACCGTGCTCTAAACTACCCAGGTAGACTTCCATAACTTCGTCAGGTGTCATTGTTGAGAAGGATTCTGCCCAAACATTCAACAGGCTATTTCGCACTGGAGGAGCACCAGTCAGCTCCATCCATTCCTGTTGAATCGCGGGTGAGCTAAGGAACTTAATGAACTCCCAAGCTTCGTCGGGGTGGTTACTACCCTTTGACATCATCCATGGATCGGTGAATACCAAGCCTTTACGACCTTCTGCGCCATATGGCAATGCCGCTACGCCCCAATTGAATTGTTCGTCCAGGTCGCCAAATTGCCACCAGCCCCAGGCACCGGTAATGTACAAACCGATCTTGGAGTTTTTAAAACCATTGGTTCCGCCAAAAGCTTCTGTTTCCGCTGGTTGTGGCATGTAATGGTAATTCCAAACCATATCCTGGCGTAGCTGCCAACCATTCACGACAGCGTCTGAAGTCATCAGAGATTCTTCAGCAAAACCAGTTTCAAAAGCATCTTCAGGGTAATATCCGCCACCATATAACCAAGCTAAACCATCTGCAGGCCAAAAGCCCAAATGACAACCAAAAGTGCCCAAGTCAGGATCTTCAATGTTCTGAGTCAATTGACCGCATTTTTCCAGATATGCATCAACTGTCCAACTCGTATCATTCCAATCGGTGGTGGGGTATTCGACTCCGTAGTAATCCAGCAGGTCTTTGTTATAGAACATATAGGTTCCGCCAGAGAGTATGGGAATCCCCATAACTTTTTCATCAACTGTATAGATATCCAAGATGTCAGTAACGAAATCGCTCGTATCAAACTCATCTCTTTCAATGAAAGGGGTCAGATCAGCAAGCAAATCTCTTGTCAGATAATCTCTGAAGCCGCTGCTGCCCCAATGAGAGAACACATC
>CAZYIJ010000032.1:0-17333 GCA_964647425.1 uncultured Anaerolineaceae bacterium | reverse complement strand
AGTTGCTCTCATACGGATTTCCGGTGGTGGTGGTCAATCATCAAGGCAGCGAAAGCTTTAATTACTCCATTTATCATGATGATGTTGATGGCAGCTCACAAATCACCCGGCATTTGATTTCGCTTGGACACAAAAGAATTGCCTATCTGGGCAATTCCCAATCGGGCCGGACAACGCAGGATCGCTTGCGAGGTTTCCTGGATGTCATGTCTGACGCGAATCTCGAGGTTCCAGACTCCTACATCCATCATGTGGAAGGTGGGGATCCGAAACTTGGCCAGGAGAGTGTTGAATACTTCACGCGATTATCAACCAAACCAACGGCGATCGTCTGCTTTAATGACACGCTGGCGATTGGGGTGGTGAAAGGTTGTGAAAAAGCAGGATTAAGGATTCCAGACGATCTATCGGTGACCGGTTTTGACAATATCACTTATTCAGCCTTTACCGCGCCGAGTCTCACTACCTTTGACCAGCCAAAATTCTCTATAGGACAGGAAGCCGCCCAACTTTTGTTGGATTTGCTAAAAGCCGAGGATGGAATCATTCCAGACACACCAAATGTGAAAGTGCTGCAAGGGAAGTTGTTGGTCAGGGAATCAACTGGCATTCCCAGTGAGGATTAATCGAAACTATGAACACAGCATTGTCTCTCAAAGCAAATACCGACCTCTCCCTCATCCCACAATCCATTTTGCGTTACAGAGGATTGGAATTAGGTCTGGCAAATGCATCAGGTGGCAAGGAATTGGTGATCCTGGCTTCAAGCAATGATGTGAGACTCAAACGATTTGAAGGCGAGCAGTCGGAATTCGGGGAAGGAAAACTCTTGCGAGGACCTCTTTCGTCTGCCAACGCGGCAGCATTGAGGGAATTACTACCCTGGCTCCAACCGCAGGTATTGGGGCTAAAGACCTCGGCGGGCATGGGAGATCGCTTGGGGCTGGCAACACCCGGGCATGTTCGGGCTACCCGCATGTGCCAGGGAAAAGTGGCTCCGATATTCGCACAGCAATCCATCAGGGAACTAACACGGACCGGTCGCACGCCCCAGCAAGTTATGGATGATGCCATGTGGGGCGTCTTCCAGGAGAACTGGCAGGAAGGCTTTGGCGCGGACGCGGACCATCTGAAAACTGAATCTGATATTGATGCCTGCCTTGCTGCTGGTTTTACATTCTTCACAATTGACCCGGGCGAATTCGTGAATGATCAAGCCGACAACCTTGGATTGGAAGACCTCAAAATTCTGGCTGTGGACCTTCCGTCCGCGCTGAGAATGACTGAGAACGATCTGCTTGAAAGTTCGCACACCATACAAGGACTGAACATTTATTTTTCTGAAGCAATTTTGCTAAAGGCAATGGTGAAATACGGGCATGCTGTCTGGCATGTCGTAAAAATGTATCAGCACCTGCGCAATTCCAGCGCTGGAAAACCCTTTGAACTGGAAGTATCGGTTGATGAAACGAAGTCACCAACCAGTCACGCGGAACACTATTACATTGCCCGTGAGTTAAAGCGGATGGGGGTTCAGTGGGTCAGCCTGGCTCCCCGTTTTGTGGGTGAATTTGAAAAAGGCGTCGATTACATAGGAGATCTGGCCACCTTTGACGCCGATATCAGCGGGCATGCCGCCATCGCCAAAGAGTTGGGACCTTACAAGATCAGTCTCCATTCGGGTTCGGACAAATTCAGCATTTATCCCATAGCCGCTCGCCGGACAAGGGGACTTGTGCACCTGAAAACTGCCGGAACCAGCTACCTGGAAGCAATTCGCACCATCGCGGAAATCGACCCGGCCTTTTTCAAAGAAATTTTTAAATTCTGCCTGGGTCGCTACGAGCAGGACAAGCTCAGCTATCATGTTTCTGCCCGGTTGGAGCGGGCTCCAGGCATCCAGGAGACATTGACCCCCAACGACTATCTGGACAACTTCGACGCGCGTGAGATCATTCATGTCACATTCGGCTCGGTGTTGCAAGAGAAAACCCCCGATGGCACCTGGCGTTTTTATGACCGTTTGATGGCATTGCTCTCCCAGCATCCCGAAGTATATGCCAACAACCTTGAACGACACTTCGTGCGGCACCTGAAGCCGTTCTGCCTTAAATCAAAGCCTACAACCACTAAGACGAAATGACGGGTGAAAAGATGATGGAAATAAAACAAATTTATGATTTTTCAGACCTTTGCGCTGTCGTAACTGGTGGGGCAGGCGTCCTTTGCGCGGAAATGTGCCGGGCTCTGGCAAGCCTGGGCGCGAAGGTTGCCATTTTGGACCTCAACCTGGCAAACGCACAAAAGCTGGCAAATGAAATCCAGGAAAACGGCGGCACGGCGCTGGGCATTGCCTGCAATGTGCTGGATAAAGAGAGCGTGCAGTCAGCCTGCGATCAGGTTCTGCAAACTTTCGGCAAGGTGGACATTCTGATCAACGGTGCCGGTGGAAATAAAGCTCAGGCAACCACCAGCGCTGAATTACCATTTTTCGATTTACCCCACGACGCCTTGAAATGGGTGTTTGAGCTGAACCTGATGGGGACTATTCTGCCCTCGCAGGTGTTTGGCAAGAAAATGGCTATGCAGGAGCAGGGTGTCATCCTGAACATTTCTTCTATGAATGCCTTTCGCCCCCTCACACGCATCCCTGCCTACTCGGCAGCCAAGGCTGGGGTCAGCAACTTCACCCAGTGGCTGGCGGTGCATTTGACGCAGGAATACTCGCCCAGGATCCGCGTGAACGCGATTGCCCCTGGATTCTTCGTTACCGAACAAAATCGCTTCCTTCTCACTGACCAGGAAACTGGTGAACTGACATCACGTGGAGAAACCATCATCGCGCACACGCCCATGAACCGCTTTGGCACGCCAGAAGATCTGGTGGGCACTGTTTTGTGGTTGGTATCGCCAGCCTCGGCCTTCATCACTGGTGTAGTTGTACCGGTGGATGGCGGTTTTTCAGCTTTTAGCGGAGTTTGACGCATGACTATTGGTTTAGGGTTTCAGGATCAATATCTCGATACAAACGCTGTCGAGAGGGTGGTGGAAGAGGCGCTGTCTGGACTGGCATTGGATGGCAAGCGGGTTTTATTCCTGATCCCGGATGGCACACGCAGCATGCCTATGCCACTGATGTTTGATCTGTTTGAAAAGCACCTTTCCGGGCGGGTAGCGGCACTGGATTATCTGGTTGCCCTTGGAACCCACCAACCGATGAGTGATGAGCAATTGAGCCAGCACATCGGGCGCAAGGTCAAGGGCGGAAAAGCGGGTGAGAGCCACATTTTTAATCATGCCTGGGAAAAGCCTGAGACCTTTGTGCAAATCGGAGTGATCCCGGCTGAGGAGATTGAGAGCATTTCAGAAGGTCGCCTGGTGGAAGATGTTTCGGTGAGATTGAACCGTCTGATCCTCGATTACGATCAGATCATTATTTGTGGACCTGTTTTCCCACACGAAGTCGTTGGCTTTTCGGGCGGAAATAAATACTTCTTCCCAGGCATCGCAGGGGCAGAAATAATCAATTTTACCCATTGGTTGGGTGCGCTGATCACCAGTTATGAAATTATTGGTGCCGGTTACACGCCTGTGCGGGCTGTCATTGACCGGGCGGCATCATTTATCACAAAACCGGTCAGCTGTTTCACTCTTGTTGTGACCCATGAGGGGCTATCGGGAATTTTCTTTGGAGAAGCGCGGGAGGCCTGGGAGGCAGCCGCGGCACTCTCTGCCCGGAAGCACATCGTGTACGTGGAAAAACCTTTTGAGAAGGTCATCTCCATCATGCCGGAGCTGTATGACGATCTCTGGACGGCAGCCAAGGGCATGTATAAGATGGAACCGGTCATTGCCGACGGCGGCGAGGTGATCATCTATGCTCCAAATATTACCGAAGTCAGTTACACCCACGGAAAATACCTGGATGAAATTGGATACCACTGCCGCGATTACTTCACCAAGCAGTGGAGTAAGTTTCAGAACTACCCCCACGGGGTGATTGCCCACTCCACCCACCTGCGGGGGATGGGAACTTATGATGAAGCAAGTGGCGAAGAACAATTGCGCATAAAGGTGACTCTTGCCACTGGAATTCCCAGGGAACGATGTGAAAAAATCGGTTTAGGCTACCTCGACCCCGCTACTTTTAATCCACAAGATTGGGTCGGCAAAGAAGAGCAAGGCATCCTGGTGGTGCCTAGGGCTGGCGAAATGCTTTATCGACTCAAGGTGAACGCATCTTTTACTTATAAGGAGAAATAATGCAATATAAAATCGGTCTTATCGGTCTTGGGGTGATGGGGCGCAACCTGGCGCTCAACATTGAACGGAATGGCTTTCCTATTGCGGTTTGGAATCGCAGCCCCCAAAGAATGCACGACTTCATCAAAGAAGAAGGCGAAGGCAAGGCTTTGCTGGGTGTGGAAACACTGCCTGACCTGATTGCGGCACTCGAAAAACCCCGCCGGGTGATCCTGATGGTACAGGCTGGCGCTGCTGTTGACGAAATGATCGCTCAGATCAAACCTTTGATGGATCCCGGAGATATCCTGATCGATTGCGGCAACACCTACTTTACGGACACTGAACGCAGAAACAAAGCCTTGGAAGCCGAGGGCTTTCAATTTATTGGCGCGGGGGTTTCCGGTGGAGAAGAGGGCGCAAAGTGGGGCCCCGCCATCATGCCGGGGGGAAACCGCCCAGCCTGGGATGCTTTGAGCGAAATATTCTACGCGATAGCTGCCAAGGCAGAAGATGGTCAACCTTGCGTGGAGTATATGGGTCCCGGCGGGGCAGGGCATTACGTCAAGATGGTCCACAACGGGATTGAATACGGCGACATGCAGCTCATCTCCGAAGCCTATGATCTGCTGAGCCGTGGTTTGGGATTGGGCGTGGATGAATTGCATGCGATTTTCTCCCGCTGGAATGAAGGCCTTCTCAAATCTTATTTGATTGAAATTACGGCGGATATCTTCAAGACCATCGACCCCGATACCGGGTTACCGCTGGTTGACCTGATCCTGGACCAAGCCGGTCAAAAAGGCACCGGCAAGTGGACCAGCCAAAACGCGCTTGACATTGGCGTTCCTGTACCAACAATCAACGCTGCCTTGCAAGGTCGCATCATATCTTCCCTGAAAGAAGAACGCGTTTTTGCAGCGACTCAGCTGCCTGCAGCTCAACAAAAATATGAGGGTGATCCGACAGAATTGATCGACGCGATTGAAAACGCGCTTTACGCGAGCAAGGTCACTTCTTACGCGCAAGGGTTGGCGATGCTTCGTATGGCTTCCCAGGAATATCACTACGACCTGAACATCCGCGATATCGCCAAGATATGGCGAGAGGGCTGCATCATCCGGGCGAGCTTGCTTGGCGACATTATGGACGCTTATGAACGGGATCCCCAATTGGTGAACCTGATGCTGGATGAGACTTTCAAGGCTTCCATCCTCGACAGGCTGGACGATTGGCGAAAAGTTGTTCAAACCGCTGTGGCGCTTGGAATACCGGTTCCAGCCATGAGCGGCGCGCTTTCTTACTTTGACGCGTACCGCAGTGAGCGGCTGCCTGCCAACCTGATCCAGGCGCAGCGCGATTATTTTGGCGCGCATACCTATCGGCGTGTTGATAAAGACGGTGTTTTTCACACCCAGTGGGTGTAGAAAGGTTAGCAGCTTATGACGCAAACTTATGGGTTGAATATTCCTGAAAGCGGAGCCCTGGATTTTGTATCCCTGGGGGCTTTGGTAAACCGACTTGACCCTGGTGTCGTGCCGTTTCACAAAGCCACGGAGTGCAAGATACACGTTAGCGGCGGCGAATTTAACTGCGCGGCCAACCTGGCGGATTGCTTTGGCTTACACACTGGCATCGCCACCGCCATGGTGGACTATCCAATCGGCGATTTGATCGCTGAGCGTGTGCGGGCAATGGGCGTCAAGCCGTTCTACCGCATCTTCAAGCACAACGGGGTCAACGGACCCAACATGGCAACCGTCTACAGCGACCGCGGCTATGGGGTACGCCCGCCGGTGGTTTTCTATAACCGCAGCCACGAAGCTGCTGCTGAACTGAAACCGGGCGACTTTGATTGGCATGCGATTTTTGATGGAGGCGTGCGCTGGTTCCACAGCGGGGGCATCTTCGCGGCACTTTCTGAAACAACTGGCGAAGTGATCATTGAAGGCATGCGGGCAGCCAAGGCTGCAGGCGCGGTGGTTTCCTTTGATTTGAACTACCGAGCCAAGCTCTGGAACATCTGGGGTGGGCAGGAAGCCGCGCAAACCGTTTTGCGCAGAATTATGGAGAATGTGGACGTTTTGGTGGGGAATGAAGAGGACATGCAGCTCGGCCTGGGCGTACACGGACCGCAGGTCGCGGGAGCATCCAAGCTGGACCCAGGCGCGTTTATCGGCATGATCGATGAAGTTGTGCGCATGTATCCCACTGTGAAGGTTGTTGCCACCACGCTGCGCGAAGTCCACTCAACCAATCGTCACTCATGGGGAGCGGTTGCCTGGATCAATGGTAATTCCTATGTTGCGCCTACTTGTGAACTGGATGTCTACGACCGGGTGGGTGGGGGCGATGGCTTTGCTTCCGGGTTGTTCTATGGGCTGCTTTCAGGCCAAACGGAACAGGAAGCGGTCAATCTTGGTTGGGCTCATGGCGCATTGCTGACGACTTTCCCCGGCGACACGACCATGGCAACTTTAGAGCAGGTCAGGGCTTTTGCCAGAGGAGGTTCAGCACGCATTCAACGTTAGATGATCCTGAAGTGTGACTGGCTTTTATTTATTAACGAATGCACACGTGTGCAATTTTAAAAAACAAGGAGAAAGTAAGAAAATGGATACAATGAAAGCGCTTGTCTTTAAAGGTGTTGGAGATCTGGTTCTCGAGCAGGTGCCGATCCCGCACGTGCAGAATCCGGATGATGTCGTGTTGAAGATTTCAGCGGTAGGCATCTGCGGAAGTGACGTCAAAATTGTGGAGGGCAAACATCATTTCAAACCCAACACAATCCTCGGTCACGAATTTTGTGGCGAAGTTGTTGAAGTTGGAACCCATGTGCATCATGTGAAGTTGGGCGATCGTGTGGCAGTAGATAACAACATTCGCTGTGGCTTCTGCGACTTCTGCCGCATGGGGCTCACCAGCCAGTGCGTGGACATCAAAACCAGCGCTTTGGGTGTGATGCGCGATGGTGGTTACGCGGAATACTGCCTGGTGCCCGAAAAGCAGTGCTTTGTGTTGCCCGATGAGATTGACGACATCCTTGGAACCCAGGTTGAGACCCTGGCAACTGTGGTCAACGGCATGAACACGCTACAAATGCTGCCCTACGACTACGTAATGGTGATTGGTTTTGGTCCAATCGGATACCTTTTCTCGCAGTTTGCCAAGAACATTGCTGCCAAAGTGGCTGTTACCGAAATCGATCCTTTCCGCCGCGAACTCGCACAACGCTGCGGTCTGACGGTCTGGGACCCCAATGAAGTCGATGTGGTCGAAAAGATCACCGAATTCACCTACGGTCGCAAAGCCGACATCGTGATCGAAGCCACAGGCAACGATCTGGCGACAGCCCTGAAGTGCGTCACCCCTGGCGGGAAAGTGCTGCCCTTTGGGATGGACTCCAGCATCACCACCACGGTGGTTCCAAATGAGATCACACGCTGGGCTACCAAGATCCTTGGGCTCTACCTTGGTCAGAATACCATGGTTCCTTCTGTTCGCATCTTCCGTGAAAACCGTTTGGACATGGACAATTTCTTCACGAAGGTTATCAATCTGGAGGACGGTCCGGAGGCTTTCAAGATGCTTGGTCTCGAGCTTCCGAGCCTTGCGCATGGTCCCAAGAGCGCGATGAAGATCGTAATGCGCCCATAAACACTTGAGGAATGATTCTCTCCCCTTCCAACCCGGGAGGGGAGATGAAAGAAAATGATGAACCGAAAAATCAATCTTGCAGTCATTGGAACAGGGCGAATGGGCAGTGTGCATGTGGCGAACATTGTCAACAAGGTGCCTGAAGCCAATCTTGTCGCTGTGTGTGACATTCGCCTGGATGTCGCGCAGGCAGTGGCAAATCAATGGGGCATAACGCGAGTTGTAAAGGATTACCACGAGTTACTCGCGGATGAAACGATCGAAGCTGTTTTGATTGCCACAACAACCAGCACACATGCTGAGGTAATCAAAGATTGCGCCAGAGCAGGCAAACACATCTTCTGTGAAAAACCAATCGCGCTCGATTTAGCAAGGATCGATGAAGCGCTCGAGGCTGTCGAGATGGCAGGGGTCAAACTGCAGGTGGGTTTTAACCGCCGTTTTGATAAAAACTTTCAGCGGGTTAAGGAGATTGTGCAGTCAGGTGAACTGGGAAGAACCTGCATGCTCAAAATCACCAATCGGGATCCAGAGTTGCCGTCCAAAGAGTTTCTGCGCGTTTCCGGCGGTCTCTTTCTCGACATGACCATCCACGACTTTGACATGGCTCAGTTCCAAATTGGTGAAGTCACCGAAGTTTACGCCACCGGTTCAGTTCTGATTGATAGTGAGCTGGAAGAATTCGGGGATCTGGATACCGCGTTGATCACGCTGAGGTTTAAAGACGGCACCATTGGTTCGATCGATAACAGCCGCCAATCGGTTTATGGTTACGACCAACGTCTGGAAGTTTTTTGCCTTGAGGGCACCGCCATGGCAGAAAATGAGAAGGAAAACATGGTCTTGAAAGGCAACCGCCAGGGTTTCCAAAGTTCCCGTGTGCCAAACTTCTTCATTCAGCGCTATGGTCCCTGTTACGTTGACGAAGTTCGCCAGTTCCTGGTGAGTGTGCGGGATGATTTTCCAACCCCGGTAACCGGAGAAGACGGCCGCAAGGCGGTGGTGATCGGTTATGCAGCCTGGAAATCCTTCCACGAAAATCGCCCGGTGAAAATCAACGAAATCACCGGATGACATTATTCAAAAGATTATCAAACAAGGAGCATGAAATGTCAGAAAAATTAGTACCAGAAGGTTATCTGGCCTCCAATCAACCAGATCTGTTTTTTGAGGATAATGGTGTGGGGCGCCTGAAGAAAGAAGTATGGGAAGCCAGCGACGAGGAGATTGACGCTATTCTGGCGGATTACGGTATCCCTTCACCGGTGGAATGGGGAAAGCCTGGCTCTTACATTCAGACGACCACGCGGTGGCAGGTGGAAGAAAATCGCAAGAAGAACGACATCGTTTTTATCCCGGTGGGCTGCACTGAATTGCATGGCCAACACCTGCCAAGCGCGGCAGATACGCTGTATGTCAGCGCGATCTGCGAGGGCGTGCGCCGTTTCACTGCCAAGCGCGGAGCTCCTGTCAACCTGGCTCTTCCTCCATTGAACTATGGCGGTCATCCCTATCACCACATGGGTATGCCCGGTACGGTAATCGTACGGGAGCACGTTGTGCGCGAAATGATGATCGATGTCATGTTAGGTCTGTGGAATGACGGTTTCCGCAAGCAGCTGATCGTAAACAATCACGGACAACTGTGGATGCTTGAATCGGCTGTGCAGGAATTCCAGAAGCGCTATCAACTCCCTGGCATCTTTAGAGTGATAGACTGGCACCGCGGTGTGCGTGAATTCTTCCGCCCGATGAATCGCGGTGGAGAGATGGGAACCAATTTTGTCCATGCGGATGAATCCGAGACCTCTCTCAGTTTGCTGCTGCACCCTGAAATGGTGGACATGAACTATGCCGTGGATACTGAGGGCAAGAGCTATCTGCCCGAAGGTCATTTTGATAAGTCTGTGGATCCATTCGGACGACCAAGCCGCTGGTCTGAAGGCGAAGGTCACTTCGCGATCGAGATTGCCGCCACCCCGGAAGGTGTGGTCGGTAAGGCCAAGTCTGGCGCCGCCCATAAGGGCAAACGCCCCATGGCAGCCATCCTGAAATACCTCACTCTCTGGCATGATGATGTGCTTGAAGCATTCCCAGCTGGCAAAGTACCGCCCGTGGAAGAAGTGACTTTGCGCACGGAAAAAGAGATGGAACCCTATCTGCGTGAGCCTTTGAGCGAAGGATGGAAACCCGTTTATAGTCTTCCCCGCATCGGACAGGGAACGGAAGTCTAATATTTTGGTAATTTGAATAGGAGAAAAAACATGAACGGAAAAATGGAAGGCGTTACTCTCGTCGCGGATTGGGACCCCAAACCCGGTTTTAGGCTTGGCGCGAAGGATATTGAGGGTCGTCAGACCTATTTGGGCAGTCAGGTGTGGCGCAACCCACGCCTGGAGATCCGGGAATATGATATTCCGACTCCTGGCGATGACGAAGTGCTGATTGAAGTCAAGGCCTGCGGCATCTGCGGTTCGGATGTGCACATGGCTCAGGCGGATAAAGATGGTTACATATTTTATCCGGGTTTGACCGGTTTCCCCAGCATTTTGGGGCACGAGCTCTCCGGTGTGGTGGTTGACGCGGGCAAAAAGGCTTTCGACAAACGCACCAACAAACCCTTCAAGGGCGGCGAAGCAGTGACCACCGAAGAAATGCTCTGGTGCGCCCAGTGCAAGCCCTGCGCCGATGGCTGGCCCAACCACTGTGAACGCCTGGACGAGATTGGTTTCAACGTCAATGGCGCGTTCACCAAGTACATCGTGGTGCCATCAAGGACGATCTGGAGCCTGGAACCCTTGCGCAAGAATTACTCGGATAGAGATTTGTTCATCGCGGGCAGCCTGGTGGAGCCGACCTGCGTGGCCTACAACGCAGTAATCGAACGCGGTGGCGGCATTCGCCCTGGAGACCGCGTGGTTGTTTTGGGTGGTGGACCAGTTGGTTTGGCAGCCTGCGCTATCCTTAAGCGTGCTGGCGCATCCCAGGTGATCATTTCTGAAACCCAGGAAGACAGGGCGCAAATGGCGCTGAAATTGGGCGCGGATTATCATGTGAACCCGCTGAAGGAAGATTTTGCGGATCGTGTGTTGGAAATCACGGAAGGCATGGGCGCTGACCTGTTTATGGAAGCCACTGGTTTACCTGAGGTGGTGTATCCTGGAATCGAACGGGTGGTTTGGGAAGGCCGAACGCTGAATAGTAGAATTGTTGTCACCGCCCGAGCAGAAGCAAAGATGCCAGTGGCAGGTGAAGTGCTGCAGGTTCGCCGGGCTTCGATCATTGGCGCACAGGGTCACTCCGGACACGGCACCTTCCCCCGCGTGATCGAATGCATGGCCAGCGGAATGGACATGACCACGATCAGCACCAAGAAGGTCACCCTGCACGAGGTTCCTGAAAACATTATTCGCCTCCAGACCGATCGGTCTGAGTGTAAGATTACCTACTTAGCATAAATTCAGGCAATGGAGGTCAGCCGGCTAACCGGCTGACCTCCGAACTGGAGTAAATTTTATGAAATTATCCGTAGTACTTTCCACCCAACAAACCCAGTTCCAGGCGGCTTCGTTTTCCGGTTCCCTCAAGCAGAACATTGCTGAAATCGCGGCAATGGGATACGACGGAGTTGAGCTGGCTATTCGCGATCCGAAGTTGGTGGATGTGGATGCCCTGGATGCTCTGACACGCGAACACGGTTTGCGCGTTCCGGCGATTGGCACCGGCCAGGCCTGGAATGAAGAGAAATTATCCTTTACTGACCCCGACGAGTCGGTTCGCCGGGCTGCAATTGAGCGCGTAAAAGCCCATATTCTGGTTGCCGCACATTTTGATGCCGTAATTATTATTGGATTACTACGAGGAATTATTAAACCCGGCATCACGCAGGAACAAGGCATGACCTGGATTTGCGAAGCCCTGCAGGAATGCAGCCAGGCTGCTAACCCTCTTGGCGTCAGGCTCGCGCTGGAACCGATCAACCGCTACGAGACCACCCTGGTTAATTCTGTGGCAGAAGGAATGGCGCTGATTGAACGCGTTGGAGCGGAAAATTTTGGGCTGCTGCTGGATACATTTCATATGAACATCGAAGAAGCGGACATCCTCGAGAGCATCAGCACTTGCAGCGAGAGGATCTTCCACTTCCATGTGGCTGACTCGAACCGTTGGTATCCAGGTGCGGGGCATTTAGACTTCCCTGCAATTTTATCCAGACTACAATCGACAGGTTACAAAGGGTTTCTTTCGGGGGAATTTATGCCCCTGCCAGACCCTCTCACAGCTGCTCGTGAAAACATCGCCCACTTGCGGGGGATACTTACCAAACCGGGGTTTGGTTTTGACCCCGAAACGCGTTCGTAGAAACCCGCGCCTGAATAGGAGAAAACAGTTATGCACGAGATTTATTCGAAAACCGCGCCTGAGGTGGACTACTCTCAAGTCAAACGGATTGAGGGATTTGAGACCATCCAGTGCGAGTATTCCGCGTATCTCAGTGATGAATCCAAATTATCGCCCAAGCCGTTTGATTACCTGTTCTTCCCCAGGAGTGAAGCTGAACTTGCCGCGGTGATAAAAATGCTGAATCAGCAAGGAACCCCTTTTACCGTTGCGGGAGCCCGTACTGGTCTGGTTGGGGGCTGCGTGGCGCAGGAGGGAGCCTTGATCTCGCTTGAGTTTTTGGACAAGGTCATGGAAGTCTATCGGGATGAGCCTTCAGGTGAGTGGAGGGTCAAGGCGCAGACAAGCGTCAGCCTGAAGAACCTGGACAGCATGTTGAGGGTCAAACAACTGCCTTCGCTTGAACAAAGTCCGGTTGAAGCAGTTCGCAGGCACTACGCGGAATTCAGGTACGACCCTGACGACTATTTCTATCCGCCTGACCCGACCGAAATGAGCGCCTCACTGGGTGGCTCAGTGGTTACGAACGCGTCCGGCGCAAGGACCTACCGCTACGGTCCAACGCGCGCCTGGGTTAGGGGGATGCGCGTGTTCCTGGCAAATGGCGAATACCTGGATATTCCAAGGGGGAGATACACAGCCTCACCCGCAGGGCAGTTTGTTGTTTACGACTCCAAGGGCGGCGCAACGACTATTACTATTCCAGATTACCCGCAGCCGCGCACGAAAAGCACTGCTGGTTTTTACACCGCTCCGCAGATGGATTTGATCGACCTGTTTATAGGATCCGAAGGTGTTTTGGGAATCGTCACCAGTGTGGATGTTGCCCTGCTTCGGCATGAAGAAAAGGTTTCGATCATCCAGTTTGTGGATTCAGACGAGCAGGCTGTCACTTTGGCGGACGCATTGCGGTCCGAAGGACGCATTCAACTGGACTTTCTCGAGTTTTACTCAGGCAATGCCCTGGATTTGCTCAGGCGTTTACAAGGCGAGGAACCATCCACAGTGGGAATGCCACCAATCCCTGAAAACGCGAAGGCTGCCTTATTCATCGAGATGAGTTTTGATCCTCACCAGGCAGACCTGGATTTCTCCATCCTCGAAGCAGTCATTAATGACTGCGGGGGCAGCCTCGAGCGTTCGTGGGCGGGTTATGAGAGCCGGGAGTTGGACCGCTTCAAGGTCTTCCGGCATATGGTCCCTGAGACAATCAACAGCATCATTGCTGAAAGAAAGAAGCAATATCCAGGCATTCATAAATTGGGCACAGATATGGCAGTGCCCGATGGTCACATGCGCGAGATGTGGGATTTGTATCGATCACACTGTGAGGGCTTGCAGTTGGAATGGTGCGCCTTTGGGCACATCGGCAATAACCATATTCACGTCAACATCCTGCCGAGGAATCTGGATGAACTGGAAAAAGGCATGGAACTCTATGAAATATTCGCGCAAAAAGCCGTGGAGTTGGGCGGTTCAGTCTCAGCAGAGCACGGCATCGGGAAAATCAAAGCCAAGTTTCTCAAGTACATGTTTAATCCGGAGCAAATTGACCAGATGAGGCGTGTCAAAAAAGCCCTGGATCCGCAAGGTTTGTTGAACCCCAACGATATTTTTCCGGTTGAGGTGACCGCATGAAAATTGTTGTATGCGTAAAACAAGTCCCCGAGGTTACCAACGTGCAGGTGGATCCCAAAACCGGCACTTTGATCCGGGAGGGCGTGAAATCGATCCTGAACCCATTCTGCGAGTATGCTCTCGATCATGCGGTTCGGATCAAAAATTCTGTGCCTGACGTTTCGATCACGGTGATCACGATGGGTCCACCCCAAGCCAGGGACGTCCTGGTGCGAAGCCTCGAGTTGGGGGCGGATGAAGGTGTGTTGATCACGGATCGGAAATTTGCCGGCGCGGATACCTGGGCCACTTCATTGACGCTGGCAGAAGCGATCAGGACGGTTATTCCGGATCACGAATTAGTGCTGGTAGGCAAACAGGCTATCGACGGCGACACCGCGCAGGTTGGTCCGGAGATTGCCGAAATACTTGGCTTGCCGCAGATTACCTACGGAGTGGAAGTGAACCTCGCGGAAACCCGAAGACAAGTCAGAGTTACGCAGGAAGTTGAAAAAGGCTATGAGGTTATTGAAGCTAAACTGCCAGCCCTGGTTACCTGCAGCAAGGGTGAGCTTGTAAGGCGCGCGCCTTCGTTTAAGGATGTCATCAATGCCCGCAAAAAACCGATCAGGGTCGTGAGCGCTAATGAACTTCAGATACCAGAGGAACAGCTGGGATTGCAGGGTTCGTACACACAGGTGGTTAAGGTCTTCCCGCCTCCGGCGAAAAAATCAAACCTGTTACTGCAAAACCTGGAAGCAGCAGAAGCCGCCAGGGAAATATACAGTTTCTTAAAAGAAAAAAGGTTTGTTGAGTGATCGCTATGATGACGAGCAAACCTATTACTAAAAGGAATGGAAGCAAGCAATCATGTTGAAGATCGACCACGAAAAATGTACTCGCTGCAAGGTATGTATCCGGAGTTGTCCTTTTGGAGCTTTAAGTATTGTGGGAGGTTTGCTGCATGTAAATGAGCTGTGCACCTTGTGTGGGGCTTGTGTGAATGTTTGCCGATTCGATGCTCTGAGCATTGAACGCAAAAAAGCCTTGCCGGAAGAACTGGCGCGCTATAAGGGCGTGTTTGTCTGGGCTGAACAGGATGAAGAAACCTCGCCACGCAAGCCGCGAAAGGTTGTGCTGGAATTGCTGGGAAAAGGCCGCGAATTGGCGGATAAGCTCGGGGAAGAACTCACTGCTGTCGTTCTGACTGGTCCTGGCGAGGTTGATACTGAGATTTATGGGAAATATGGCGCCGATAAGGTAATAATCTGCAAGCACGAATTGTTGGAGACCTACTCCACCGATGGCTTTACGAATGTAATGTGCGTTGTGATTACGAGCAAAAAGCCGGCGGTAGTGCTCTACGGAGCCACCCCCCATGGCCGGGATTTTGCGCCGCGCGTTGCAGCCCGCCTGCATTTGGGCTTGACGGCAGACTGCACAGGGCTTGAGATCAATTCTGAAGGCCAGCTAGTGCAGACCCGTCCGGCATTTGGCGGGAATATCATGGCGTCGATCATTACACCCTTCAATCGTCCGCAAACCGCGACTGTGCGTCCGAATGTTTTCCCTGTTCCCGTGGAAAAGCCAGAGTCTTCCCCTTTAGAAGAGATTTTTCCAGTGACTCTTAACCGCACTGCCATACGCACGCGGGTCGTGGAAAAGCGCTATTTGGACAAGGATAGCGGTGTCAGCATTGAAGACGCGCGCGTGATTGTGGCGGGGGGCAGGGGCTGCCAGAAGGCTGCCAATCTTGAACTTCTGCAGGAGTTGGCGGACAAACTGGGCGGTGTGATGGCAGGTTCGCGAGCGATTGTGGAACAGGGTTGGATCCCTCACACCCGCCAGGTGGGGCAGTCTGGCACGACGGTTGGTCCGGAGTTGTACATAGCAGCAGGCATCAGTGGTGCGATCCAACATGTGGTTGGGATGAGCTCATCCAAGACGGTCATTGCGATCAACAAAGACCCCGAAGCTGCGATTTTTAAGACCGCCGATCTTGGTGTTGTGGGAGATGCGGTTGAGATCATCCCGCTCCTTTCCGCCATGATTGAAGAAGAAAACTTGCGTGGTGTTCAGTCCTGAGCTGGAATGAAGCTAAACTCCGAAGGAGTCAGCTTTCCTTAATTCCGAAACAAATCCACCTGCCATCGATATCTTCAATCGTAAATTCCAGGTTGCCATAGTCTGTTTTGTGGAGTCGGTGAATGATGGTCACCCCTTTTCGCTCGAACTCGTCCTGCAATTCCTGCTGGCTTTCTGTGATGACATAGGCATCTTCGCCGTAACCATACAGTTCCCGGTTCGGAAATACCCGCTGAGTGTTGGCTTGTGTCAGGATAAACTCAACCCCATCCCGATAGAGGCAGATGTGTTTTTCTTTGACATCCAGATAGTCCACACGCCTGAAGCCCAGCTTTTCAACATAGAACTCAGCCGTCTTTTGCATGTCGGGTGTTGGAAATACACAGTGTGAGGCGTGACGCTTCATCAGATTTTTCCAAGCTCCGATTCCGCGTATTCGCGGTCTTCCATTTGGGCGATACCCTCAAGAGATGCAAAAGCTGCTTTGCGGTAATGATCGCATTGTTCGGTATCAACGAGAAGTTTATAGGCATTCGCCAGGCACTCAAAGGCGAAAGTTATGTCAAAGTCACCGATATTGTATTGGACACAAATGTCATGACAGGCTTTCGCGTGAACCAAGGCGCGTTCCCCGCTGCCAATCAGGTAATAGACCTTCGAGATCAACCATTCACCGCGTTCAAAATGGAGCGGTGTGCCCACCTGACCCCATAAATAACGTGAAGCGTGGGCGCAATGGATCATTTCAAGGTCCTCTTCAGGAGTGCGGTTTGGTTTGTCGATGTAGTCCCAGGTTTTGTTGAAGCATTGAATGGCTTGTTCTTTTTGGAAATTGCTCGTTGATTTTTCTTCAGACATCAGGCTCTCCCGTTTTATGTGCATCCTGTAAATGACAGATCTTTCCTATTTTAACAGTTTATAGCCCATCCCTGGTAAAGCCCGGTAATGGTCAGGTATGTTGCTGAAATATGGGTAGCTTTGTCGATTGATCATGAAATCTCAGTGAGATTTGAATTGGCTTACTCTCTGATGAACTGCATGTCACTGTCAGGAATTCCGGCGTCATCGGACAAGTATCTTTCCACTTGCATGTGCAAATCGTACTTTTCGCGCAGGAGTAGGATTTTTTCCATCATCGGAGAAGCATGATGCAAATCAAGAGCGGTTTGATTTTGCCAGGAATCTATAAGCAATACGGTTTCCGGATCATTCATGGGGAAGAAATACGCATACTTGAGGTTGCCTGGTTCGCTGCGAATCTTTTCTGCAATTCCGCTGCCTTCCATTTCTTCAGCAAATTTCCTTGCGTTTCCATTTTTACCGGAATAATA
>CAZYIJ010000031.1:0-17334 GCA_964647425.1 uncultured Anaerolineaceae bacterium | reverse complement strand
GACAAAGCAGCTGGTTGGCTGTTCTACATCGCCCTGGCTTCCGGAGCGATCACTTTCATCTATTGGCTGATCAACGGTGAAATCAACTTTGCCCTTGAACGCATGGTTACTGTGCTGGTCATAGCTTGTCCTCATGCCTTAGGGCTGGCGGTACCGCTTGTCAACGCAGTTTCCACCTCCATCGCAGCCCGCAATGGGCTGCTTATTCGTAACCGAAACCAGTTTGAAGAAGCAAGAAATGTAGACATCATCGTCTTCGACAAGACTGGCACGCTGACAAAAGGTGAATTTGGTGTCAGCGACATCATCCCCACTGAAGGTATCAGCGAAGAGGAGCTGCTCATTATCGCCGGCTCACTTGAATCCCAGTCCGAGCATCCCATTGCTGTTGGTATTACAAAATTAGCCCGGGAACGCAACCTTCCCATTGAAAAGGTGACAAATTATGAAAATCTGACTGGGGCGGGTCTGAAAGCAGAACTCAGAGGTAAGACCTACTTCATTGTCAGCCCTGGTGAGGTTGAAAGACGCAACATTTCTTATGATAGAACCCTCTTCGAACAAGTTGCTTCCGAGGGTAAAACAGTAGTTTTCGTGCTGGAAGAAGACCGCCTGCTTGGTCTTATTGCGGTGATGGATGTTATCAGAGAAACCTCAAAGCAAATCATCGCTAAATTAAAGGAACTTGGAATTGAATCTGTCATGATTACCGGCGATAATGATAAGGTTGCGTCTTTTGTTGGCAAGAAGATCGGTATCTCCAGGGTTTACAGCCAGGTACTTCCGGATGAAAAATCTTCCAAAATCAAAGATCTGCAGGAGAACGACACCAAGAAAGTCGCCATGGTGGGTGATGGTATCAACGATGCTCCTGCGCTCGCGACTGCGGACCTGGGCATCGCCATTGGTGCTGGCACGGATGTAGCAATGGAAACTGCCGATGTAATATTGGTCGATTCTGACCCCAAAGATGTTTTGAGCATCATCAAACTCTCCAAGGCAACCTACCGCAAGACCATCCAGAACTTGCTCTGGGCAGCCGGCTACAACATCATCGCCATCCCACTGGCAGCCGGTGTTCTGGCTTCCCGCGGCTTCGTCATTACTCCCGCCATAGGTGCTGCCGTTATGTCCTTTAGCACCATTATCGTCGCCATCAACGCCCAATTGCTAAAAATGGAGTGAACCGGGCTCTTAACCTGCTGATCTTTCTGAATCTTTCTCTGTAAAGATACGGAATCGCGAAGAATTTTTTCTGTTGAAATCGAGTGGCAACATAGAGAGCCGCCTTATTGTTTGTATTCATTAACAAAAAACTAACGAAAACGGGCGCAAACACGCATTGCTTGCACCCGTTAAAAAGACAAATAAGAATTACCTGTCAATCTTAATCAAATTGCTGGTTAACTCTCCTGGGTTTTTGGCAATACCTTCCAGCCGTTTCGATAAAGTGTAAAAAGCGCTACCAAAACCAATACACCAGCACCGATAAGCGCAACATTTTGCATTAAAGCATATTCATCACCAAAACCTTCAGGTGCTTTCAAAAACTGGTAGATACCAAAGAACGCCCAGGCAATAGGTAATGGGAAAACAGCATTGCGCAACTTGATTTGGACAAGCATCACCAGCAGGATTGCCACTATCAGAATGATGACTCCCCAGGTATCCTGTGCAATTCCAAATCCATTCCATTCCAGTTTGACCAGCGTGGCTGCCAGGTTGACTACTGTCGCGATGAACAACCAGCCAGTGTACATCCCAAAAGTAACTGGCAGAAGCCAATGCTTATTGTCGTTGATTTTCAAAAGTTTCAGGCTGATCAGGGCTAAGGTTATCAAAAATGCCAGGATCAGCAGGGACGAAATCTCGACCAAAACAAAGGAAAAAGTGACGATCCAGGCAATGTTAAGCAGACACGATAACCTGAATAAGGGTGTGATCTCATCTACAGCCTTTTTGTAATAAGGATCATCCTTTTTCACAATCATCACGATTATCGAAATCAACAACAGTGAGTAAATCACAGACCAGATGCTGAATGTCGCGGGACTGGGTGTGATCAGAGTCAAATACATGTCAGAAATTTCTTTTTGAGAGAGTCCGTTGATTAGTCCAATGGCACCTAACGAATTAACTGCCAGAGTTACGATGAAAAATAGTAAGTTAATCCAGGCTTTCCTGCTTGTTTCCATATAAACCTCCAAAATTTACAAATAATTAGCATGAATATTCTATCATTTTCACATCTTATTGAAATGTTTTGTCGAGCGATGTTGAAGAAATGATCAAAACTTGAATCGTCATAGATTGATAATAATTAACAAAAAACGAGGAGACTTGTAATAATCTCCTCGTTTCGTTTAGGCTGGGGGCACTGGAGTCGAACCAATACATACGGATTCAGAGTCCGCTGTCCTGCCATTAGACGAGCCCCCACTAACGAATCAATAGTTTACCAAATTACACCGATTCTAACAAGGGTCATCGAGATATATAAACAATGATATGTTATCGACCTATACAACGTTTTATTTGTTTTTGCTTTAAGGGGTTGATTCTCTGTAAGGTGAATCTATAGGAAGTCATAGTTAGTAAAATCATTGTTGGCGATGGTCAGGTTGCGAAGTTCAAACCGACCTCGGAAGCTTGGCCATGCAATTTTTTCAAACATAAAGAATAGAAATTGGTTTAAGCAAAACAAAAACAAAGACCAGGTTTGTATTTTCCGACGTTATTGACTAACTGCTGCCTGCTCCCTGTTCCCTGTTCCCTGTTTTGGTTGGCTGCGCATGTGAACGTTTTCAACCAATCCAATGCCCAACAACATCGAAACCAGCGAGCTGCCGCCATAACTGATGAATGGCAGGGTCAAACCAGTGACCGGGAGCAGGCGTAGATTAACGCCGATATTGACAATGGTCTGAAAACCCATCAGCACCCCAAATCCATAAGCAATCAAGGCACCATAGGCATCCGGAGCGTTCTGGGCAACTTTAAAACTACGAATAATCACAAAAATCAAAGCGGCAACAACAATAACAGTACCAATAAAACCAAATTCATTCGCCAAAACAGAAAAAATGAAGTCGTTATGCCTGATTTTCAAAAAGCGCAACTGCACTTGGCTGCCCTGGCCATATCCATTACCAAACCAACCCCCTGCGCCGATGCTGATAAGTGCTTGCTCAACGTTATAAGTATCACCATACCTGGCGTCTTCATCCGGCTGTAAAAAGTTAGTGATTCGTGCTTTCTGGTAATCTGCCAGGTACGGGAAGTCCAGGACAAATGAAACCAGCAGAAAAAGCGCTGCCACGCCAACCATGATCAGGATGTACTTGGTCTTCAAGCCGCTGATCCAAAGCATGGCCGCCCAAATCACAAAGATCACAATACTGGTGCTCAGGTTAGGCTGCAGTAGGATCCAGGTAACGATGCCAAGTGTGATGCCAAGGCTGCGGGTGATAGTAAGCCAATTGTTGATGCGCTCAATATTGGCGGAAAAATAGCTCGCCAGCGACAAAATAACAGCGATTTTTGCCAATTCAGCAGGCTGAATGGTTACCAGCCCGGTTTCCAACCAACGCGCTGCGCCAAAGCGGGCACCACCAATGATAAACACAAGCAATAATAGAATTGCAACAAAGAAGTAAAAGGGTTTATATAAAGTCGACCAAACGTGATAGTCGAAAGACGCCACAAGGAATAGCACCACCAACCCAATTCCCAGGAATACTGCCTGTCGCTGAGGGTGTTCCGCCAGGGTCGGATTGCCGGCAATAGCCGTGCTGATCAAAGCTACTCCAAAAACACACAAGAGCAGCACGACCGCAAAGAGCAGAAAGTCGAAACGCTGCCAGATATTGCGGGTATTCATCAGAGTAATCTCCGCGGTTTAAGGTTTGAGATTACAAAGCCATTCTCTCCTTGCGAAACCATCAGACCAATTTGTTTGCGAAGTTTGGCAGGGATCTCTACCTCTTCCGCGTCCACAACCAGGTGACCACCCTCGATTTTTAGTATACGTACGTTTTTAGCAGGGTCAGCAGAAGTGTTGATCACCGCAATTCCGTACAGTGTGCCCCACAACACTAAAGATCCTGATACTTCCACTTTTGCATCTTTTGGAATATCTCCGATCATCAGCAGATCGCCGCTGTGTTGGAAGTGCTCACCTTGAGCAAGACTTCGCTCCAGACAGGCAAAACTTGTAACTCCATCTTCTTCCGTTGGCTGTTGCTGAGATTTACCCGGTTTTCTACTGGGGTCTGGCAGGGTTGTAGGAAAGCCGTGATATTCAGCTGCCTGATTGGTTTTTTCTGAAGTGCTGAGAATTGTCCAAAGACAAACGCCTTCATCAGCAAGGTCTTTTAGGAGCTTCAATAATTGTTCTTCAGACCAATCCGTTGACCCAACATCCAGCGCCATTCGTCCACCTTTGAAGAATCGCTCCTGAGTCTGGATACGCCCGATCAGCAGATCCCGCTGTTGGAACCAGGGTACAACAGGAAGCGTGATCAATACGCCTCCATGAATTCCTTTGATCTGCAATTCCAACTTATTCATCGCTCAGTCACCGGTATTGAGACCTTCAAGTTCCGCATCGATGGCTTTGAATTCGAAATAGGCATCAATGATCTTCCGCACAATCGGACCAGAAACGGTGGAACCTTCACGACCGTTATAAACAAACGACACTACAACAATCTCCGGGTCATCATAGGGGGCATAGCCGGCAAACCAGGCATGGGATGGCCATGACCCGGGGATACACAAACCTTCGCGGTTTGCCCAGTCATCACAATATTCAGCAGTACCGGTCTTGCCAGCGATCTTATTCTGATCGCCTTCAAATTCAATCTTGGCGGTGCCTTCCTGGCTGGTAACCAGCTCCATTCCCCGCATTGCGAGGTCGATCACCCATGACTCAACCGTTTTAACTTCACTGGTCTGGTTGTTACCTTCGTAGGTATGGATCAGCGGATCTTGGGTGATATCCCAAAGCAACTCAGGCTCAAACGATTGCACAACATTGCCTTCGGCGTCTACGGTCTTGCCAATCATACTCAATTGCAAATGTTTGCCCCCATTAACAATGGTTGAAAATGCGTTCATCACCTGCACTGGTGTTGCCAGAACATAACCTTGCCCAACTCCAGCCAGGTAGGTATCGCCTGTAGCCCAGTTTTCGCCTTGATTTAGACGTTTCCAGGTAGGATTGGGCAACAGACCATCTGCTTCACCGGGAAGCTCAATTCCAGTGGTTTTGCCATAGCCCAGAGCCGCGCCGTATTCGAAGATATTCCAAATGCCCAGTCCGCCGTCCTCAACCTCGCCCGGGTAACCACCGCTGGTTTTATACCAGTAAACATTACACGAATAGCCAATGCCGTGCTCATAATCCACTGCGCCGTGACCGGCATCATCATGGCAATAATAGCTTTGCTCAGTGCCAATATCACTTTCGTAGAATTGCTGGCGCAAGGTGATGGTTGGAGTACAACCGATGGTCTCTTCTGGTGTCACAATATCTTCATTTAGCACACCCAACGCTGGAACCATCTTGAAAACCGAACCTGGCGGCAGCTCTGAAGAAATGGCTTTGTTGACCAATGGCTTGGCTTCATCAATGCTGAGCTGTTCGTAGTAATAGCCCGGGATGATCTGCGCCATCCGGTTGTTTTCGTAATTGGGGTACGAAACCATGAATAGCAATTCGCCGGTTTTGGGATTCATTCCGACCACTGTGCCGGTGGTGCTCATCACCTCTCCTCGTTCACGCATCCAAAAGTCGTTCCAATATCGCAGTTGTTCAATCAAGGCCGCTCGGGCTGCCATTTGCAGACGATAGTCGATCGTCAAGTGGATGTCTGCACCGGGCACTGGTTCAATCGGTTCTTCAATATCGCGGACGACCTCACCACCAACGGTCACTTCTACTACCCGGCGTCCATTCGTGCCGGCCAGAACGTCCTGCATAGAGTTTTCAATACCCATGTAGCCAACTTTGTCACGACCTGAGACAAAACCCAGGTCAGTGTAATAATCAAGCAAGACCTCCGGGATTGGACCCAAAAAACCAATGATTTCGGCAGTTTGCTCTCCAGTTGGGTATTCACGGATCGATTCAACTTCAACATCGATACCAGGCCAATCCATTTTCTTTTCCTCAATGACCATGGCAGTTTCTTTAGTCAGGTTGCACTTCAGGCGAGTGGGTTGGAATGGCCATAAGCTCTCGGCAATCTCCACGATTTGGAAAATGCCCAGGTCGGTATAACATGGGGTAAAAGCACTGGCAGTCTGATCATTGACTTCACCCTGGTTTACTGGAATATCCACCAGCTGGCTGAGTTCATCAAATATTTCACGTATTTCACCAGCTGAATCAGGCAGCTCTGCAGGGGTCACGGTAACGTTGTATTGTGCAGTGTTGCGCGCCAGGATAACGCCGTTGCGATCATAAATCATGCCACGTTGGGTCGGGATACTGATCACATTCGTGCGATTATCTTCAGCCTGGGCCAAATAGGTATCCCCCTCGATTATCTGGTAGTTAAACAATTGAGACGCGTAATAGATAAACGTCAAAGCAATGATCACATAGATCCAACGGAACCTACCCATGTTGATGGTGGGTTTTTTGTATTCTTGTTCATTCATGCTTCAACTCCTTTCGGAAAAGCATAAATGCTTACCTCGCGAATAATTGCATGAACCGGGATCGCGAGCAGCATATTTAGTAAAACGGAGGGTAACGCCACCTCGACCAGGGCGTCGCTGAAATTGATATCAACCCTGACAACAAAGAGGTAAGCGATATTAAGCAGTACTTGTAGCAGTGAAGCTGCAAAAGTCAGCACAAGCATACTGAGAAGCGGTGATTGCATCAGCCTGGCTTGGAACAACCTGCTGACCCGATAAATGAGTAGATATACCACTAATGGAATGTAGGCGGGCAAAGCAGACAATGTACCAACAAGTCCTGCCATGAGCACCACCAACAGCCAAAGATGCTTGCTGCGGTCATGCAGACACCAGGCGACAATGAAAAGAATAATAATGTCGGCACTGCCCGAAAGAATTTTCCACTGACTAAATACGCTCATTTGAAGCATGGAAGTCATTAAAAATCCTGTGAATCCAATCAGATAAGTCCACATCGCTGCCTCACGGAACCAATGGGGAGATATCTACGGAGTCGAAGTTAGTAATTACCAGTACCGCACTGAGGTTTGAAAAATCGACCACCGGTTGAATTGAGCCTGTTTGGAACAGAACATTTAGTTTGGACTGCATAGTAAGAATTTGCCCGACAAAAATGTTTGCTGGGTAAGTTCCGCCCAAACCGGATGTCATCAGGATGTCACCAACTTGCACTTCGGTTTCAACTGGAACCATGTCCAGAGTGATTTCACCGGTGACAGACCCCCGCACCAATCCTTCCACTCCAGCAGTCTGAAGTTTGACGTTTACAGTCGAATTCGCATCAGTAATTAACTGGATCCTGGAAGCATCAGAAATTAGAGCGTCAATCCTGCCAACCAGCCCTTGCTGAGTGACCACGGGCATACCGTGGCGCAGCCCATCATTGCTTCCTTTATCAATGATGATGTACTGCAAAAAAGGAGTGATCTCACGCCCAATCACGGTCGCAGCCACATATTCGTGTTCTGGATTTGTGCGCGCGAAATCTAGCAAAGTGTAGAGGATTTCAGACTGAGCCAGGTTTTCCTGCAAGGCAACGATTTCACTTTGAAGCAAGGCTGCTTCGTTTTTCAATTGCGCGTTTTCAGCTCTCAGCGTTGCCATATCACGGGGCGAATTAAAGAAATCGCTGAAAGCAAGGTAGCGCTGCGAGAGCCAACTTTGTGCTGAAATCAGGGGACTGACCGAAAAACTGAACACAGGCGTCAGATAGCCTGAAACGGCAAGAGCAAGGACCCCCACAACAACCAGGATAATGATCAGGTTGCGTAAATTTTTTAGAGTTAAAAGTTTTGTAATCATAACAGGGTCAACCGGATAACCCGGTCGTTGATTTTATGCTGATTGGCTGCTGGAATATGGGTCTCGTTCAATGCCGACCAATAAATTTTCGTAAAGGTCCATGTCATCCAAAACCATACCACAACCCCGTGCCACGCATGTCATCGGATCCTCAGCCACCCAAACACGAACGTGAACTTCATTAGAAAGCCGGTCAGCCAAACCCTGGAGTTGGGCAGTGCCGCCAGCCAGGCAGATGCCATTGTCCATCAAGTCAGCCAATATTTCAGGTGGAGATTCATCCAGTGCATCTTTGATAGTATCAACGATCACTTGTACAGAGGGAGCCAGAGCTTCTCGAATTTCAACGGAGGAAATTTCGATCGATTCAGGTAAACCAGTGATTAAATTTCGTCCCCGAACATCGACTGTTTTTTCCTCTTTTAGTGGATATGCCGATCCAATCGCGATTTTCACTTTCTCTGCCATCTGATCGCCAACAAATAAATTGTATTTACTGCGTATATATTCGATGATGTCCTGGTCAAGCTCGTCGCCAGCAACGCGTAATGAACGGGAGATAACGATCCCGCCTCCAGCGATGACTGCCACTTCAGTGGTTCCACCGCCTATATCAACCACCATGTTGCCAGCGTTTCCTTCAATGGGAAGACCCGCGCCAATTGCAGCAGCGGCAGGCTCGTGGATCATGAAAGCTTCCCGGGCTCCAGCTGCCATTGCTGCATCATAGACGGCACGTTTTTCAACCTCGGTCGCACCCGATGGGATACCTACCACCACGCGTGAATACGGAAATAGAACGATGCTGTTTTCGTGTGCTTTACTGATGAAATATTCAAGCATTGCCTGGGTGATGTCATATTCAGAAATAACACCATCGCGCAGCGGACGCAAAGTTACCATGTTGGCAGGCGTTCGACCAACCATAGCCTTTGCAGCCGCACCGATTTTTTCTGGTTCACGGGTACGTTTATTGATTGCCACCCAGGAGGGCTCGTTGATTACGATCCCTTTCCCTCTGACATTAACTAAAGTATTCGCTGTTCCCAGGTCAATTCCCAGATCCAGCGATAGCAACCCCAGCAACCATTTTATTGGGTTGAAAAAAGCCAAATTTTATCTCCATCCATCGAAGAGTAATCTTCAATATAATGGGCAAATTATAACATAGTGCAATTATCTGTTTAAATATCAAGTCAACCGTAAGTGAGAAATTTTAACGATAAATTTTTTGTTATTACTATGTATTCGAAACTCCCCGAAAAGCAGCTTAAGACCTGTAATAACTAAAAAAACAATACAACTCTCAATACTTATCCCCAGAATAGATTTCTGATTTCTGAATAGTTTTGTTCTCAAAAAGGAGCGAATCTAATTAATCCACGCAAGAGAACCATACTTTTTTTTAAATGTTCAAGTTCAAAGCCGGAAATGATACAATTCAATAACAAGCAGAAGAAAGACACGGAGACTCATGAACAACACATTCAGCCTTTACCGCCTGCAACAATTAGATTCACAACGTATCGAACGACTTAAACGGATCAAACAAATCGATCAAATCATCGCATCTGACAAAGCGGTCCTAAAAGCCAAGTCTGTTGTTCAAAAAGCAGACGATGCGCTTACAAGTAATAATAATGAACTTGAGAATATCCGTCTAAAAGTCGAAGAAAAAGCCCTAAAACTAAAACTGACTCAGGCTAAACTTTTTGGTGGCAAAATCAGTGCAACAAAAGAATTACAGGATTTGCAAGCAGAAAGCGAAGCACTCCGCCGAACAATTAAAACCCTTGAAGATGAACAGATGGTGTTACTGGAAGCAAATGACGTCTGTCAGGATGCAAAAAAAGCTGCTGAAGCTGGTTTGCAGCAGCTGCTAAACAAGAAAGCATCTGAAAATTCCCTGCTGCTTGGTGAAAGGGAAAAATTGAAAATGCAATTGCCGAAGATCAATTCCCAACGCGAGTCTTTGAAGAGTCAGTTGGATGAAAAACTACTAAAAGAATATGATGCCCTCTTCAAGACCAAAGGCGGGGTTGCAGTAGCAGAGATCTTTGACGGAAGCTGCAAGGCTTGCGGCGTGGAACTTTCACCAACAGATATCCAGCAAGCCGCCAATCCAAACGTACTCATGAAATGCAAGAGTTGCGGACGGATTTTATACAAGATGTGATAAAAGTACTCCGCTAAGTTAGATAAGTAACTCCACAGAGTGTAACAATCGACCCTCCTGCAAACTCTTGCAGAAGAAGCTCATAATTCAGTTTTTTGGTTAATTGCTTTTGTAAAAAGCCTAAACGAAACCAGCAAGCAAGCGAACCAACAGCCACTCTATCAAGTTGACCACAAGAATCGCAACCACAGGGCTAAAGTCTATTCCATTCATCAGCTTAATGAAGCGTCTTATGGGGGTCAAAATCGGGTCTACCAATCTTGCTACGCCTATGCGCAATGGTTTATCCGCAGACATGAACAAAGACAGGAGAACATGTAAAAATAACAAGAAAACCATCGATCGTGCAAAAATTTCAACAAATAAAATAACAAACTGCATTGTATCTCAACCCTTCTAATTTCTGGGTCCCAACAAACGCTCACCTATCCGCGTAACTGTTGCCCCTTCTTCAATTGCGATCTCAAAATCTGCTGATGTTCCCGCTGAAAGTTGTGTTAATTTTGCTTCCTTCACCTGGCTATTCAAATAATCTTGCAACTTCCTGAGCTTCTGAAAATACGGTCGGCTCTGCTCTGGGTCCGGGAACAAGGGCGGCATCGCCATCAGACCCACCAGCTTTAACCTATCCAATTCCAAAATCTGTTCCACTATCGCGGTAAGCGCATTCCATTCTTGGTCGTTATTCGCAGAGAAGCCTGTTTTGGAACTTTCATCACCAATATTGACTTCAAGATAAATTTCAAGTGCAGGCATTGGAATGGGTCTGTATTGGTTGAGAAGTTTAGCAAGCTTTAAAGAATCCAATGAATGGACTGCCTGAAAATTCTCTGCGACCTGACGAGCTTTCCGACTCTGGATATGCCCGACCATCTCCCAGCGAATGGAATCAAATTGCTGGAAGTAGGTCATTTTTTCAACCGCCTCCTGGACGTAACTTTCTCCAAATGCCATCTGCCCAATGCTATAAGCCGCTTCAATCACTTCAAGCGGTTGGCGCTTACTTATAGCCAAAACCGATATTTCATTTGCGTCTCGACCGCTGACCTTGGCAGCACGGGCAACAATCTCCAGAATTTCTTCCAAATTCGCTTTGATCCTGGCTTGAAGAAGTTCAAATTCCTTGCTATTCATGCTTTCCTTTCGGCGTCAGGCTAATCGCAGCGGCAAAACGACCGGTAAGCCCTTTTTCTTTTCTATAAGAATACCATTCATGCAAATTTTCGGCTGTGCATAGATGCGATTGTTCCAAATATTGGATACCAGCACTTCTTAAAATCCACTCATTGGCGGCCCACAAGTCGAGATAATAACCCTGAGTTGTTTCGGTAATGAATTCAGCCGCCTTATTACCCCATTTTTTAAAGAACTTGGCTTTAACATCAGCACCAATCTGGTAACACTTACCGCAAATTGAAGGACCAATCCCGACTCGCATAGTGGCAGGATCGCAGCCATACTTCCTGACAGCCGCATTAATTGCCACTGCCCCCACCTCGATCAGAGTTCCCTGCCAGCCCGCATGCACCAAACCAACCACTTTTTTTACAGGGTCATGGATCATTAATGGGACGCAATCTGCAAATCGCATAATTAAAGTCACATCCGGGTTCTGGGTAAAAATTCCGTCGCCAGGTTGATGTTTCTGGGTTTCTGGTCTGGGCGAATCAGCAAAATGGATGGTATCACCATGCACCTGCCAAACATCAAAGCGGCTTTCAAAAGCCATGCCAAAGTTTTTGAAAAGCTTAATATGATTCGCGCGGACATGTTCAGGATTATCGCCGTTGGTACCACCCAGGTTAAGCGCTCTAAAGTGACCTTCCGAAACACCCCCCAACCTTGTATAAATGGCGTGATTTACCAAATTCGAGTCAAAACTATCAAATTGGTAGAAAACCAAGCCATCACTTTCTGTTCGATACATCTTATTTTCCCTTTGCTGGAGAAGATGCTATCTCGTTACTTGATTTCTTTTCATTCATCATCTCTTCAATCGAAGGTAGCCCAAACCAGGCTGTAAACCACCCGAACATTGAGCCAGACAATACCCTCAACAGGGGAGTGCTCTCGCGAACCGAGAGCCAGCCTAAGAATGGAATCTCCATCTGACTGATCAATTGTGAAAAACCGTCCAGACCGATTGGCACCAATGCAAGAATTATCCAAGCCAACCAAGGAAGAGGTTTTAATTTGCGACCTGTTATCGAGAAAATGAGACCAAATAATAACAAACTCAAGTAAATTGCCAGGTCGCGTTGGCAAAGCGCAATTTTGTAACCGAGCTGCTCATTACCTCGAAAAGCAATAGCCGCCAACTGATCCTGGCTGTCAAATCCTGTCACTTCTTCGTAACTTTTCAAACCTGCAATACCAGCCAGCTCACGAGGATAAACTATCTGCTCACCAAAAAGAAAAAAAGATCGGTAAGCGAGTTGATGACAAAGTGGTTTATAGAGCTTATAGACTACATCCGCGCCAGAAGTCTGACCCGTTTTCATCAAAACAGGTGCCATTAGTGGTAGAAATGCGTAAATTGCCAGAGCAATATTGATAAATGCCAGGTAATGGCGCTTTATCCACGCCCCTGTCTTGTTGCTCAGGCTTTGGTCAGATTGAATAGTTGTTTCAGTGCTTTGTTGGTTTGGTAAAACTTCGTTCTCAGGAACAGGCATCACGCAAGGTTAGCTTTCAATAACCTGAACGAAAGTTGACTGACTGCTATCAGGAACAGTTAGCTCTCCCGGATAAAGAGCAATAGTGGGGTTGATCCAACGCCAAATCCATTTGGCATCATGGGGAAGGCAGTTGATACAACCATGAGAAAGAGCCACGCCAAAGTTATTGTGCCAATAGACTGAATGGATCGCCTGACCATCAGGGTGATAAAGCGTTGTCCACGCAATTCCCGGCGAATCATATTGAGATACACCGCCTGCGCTCATGTGCAGCGAGACCAATTTTCTCCAGACGGGGGTTGTTTCTGGAGGCGTTAGCCATTCACCATCGCGAATATAGCCAGTGGAAACTTCGCAAAAGTAAACTTCGTGGGAGCCCTCAAAGCAATGCAGGGTTTGGGTTTGCAGATTGACAAGGACTCGTTTATCACCCACATCAGGGTGGATTGGAGAAATCTCTTCTTCAGTTATCGGGCGGCAGGCGCGCGCGTCCACCCAGTAATAGTCCGGTAAGGCACCATATTTCTCAGATAGCAAGTATTCAATACGGCCGTCCATACTTCGGATATCTGAGGCCCAGAATACTTCGCTGTAATAAAGTTTAGCCAATCCTTCCGAATCACGGATCCAGGAAGAGGCATTGCTCCATGGTTTGGTCAACTCAAAATTGACCCGCGGAACAGTAATTTCGACCCACATACCGCGCTGCCCCTGATCATCCAAGGGTAATTCGGTTAATGGCTGATTTGGCAGATTTTTGACAGGCTGAACGTAAGGCGCATAAATGTAGCCGTCAGGAGTTTCGTACCATTTTTGATTATATCTATTGAAATCCAGCACATTGGCGATAACTTCTTGCTTTATTTCAAATACATCATCCCGCCAAACACGAGCGGTAGCAGGAGCGTTCATGTTTGGCTCGGCTTTCAGGTCGATGAACGAACGTAACTCACCTGCAGCTAGCCGTCCCAGGTTTATACCAACAGGCCATTCTTGCAGCAAATTACTTCCAGAAGCTTTGCCAAAAGGCAGCAAAAGCGAACCAGCTGTTAAACCAGTGATTTTTAAAAAGTCGCGTCTACTAATATTTTGGTCAAAATTCATGATGTAATTATACAAAACCTCTTTAAAACCTCAAAGTTAGGTAAAAGCTTGTCGGTTTATTACCAACCACCCTTGATACGCGAAGTTTCACGTTCAATATCTCTCTCTTTGATAGATTCGCGCTTGTCGTATTGTTTCTTACCCTTTGCAAGTCCAATTTCCAATTTTGCCTTGCCGCTTTTCAGGTAAACACGTATAGGCACAATCGTCATGCCCTTGATTCGGATCTCATCAAAGAGTTTACGGATTTCTTTTTTATGCATCAAGAGTTTTCGATCTCGTTTCGGGTCATGCTGAAAAGCGCTGGCATGTTCATAGGGAGCCACATGCGCCCCAACAAGCCAGATTTCCTTCCCATCCGTACGTACATAGGCCTCCTGAAGAGAGATTTGCCCATTGCGAATTGACTTGATTTCTGTACCTTTTAGAACCAAGCCAGCCTCAAATGTCTCGAGGATGAAATACTCAAAGCGCGCTTTTTTATTTGTCGAAACTACCTTAATATCCATGACGGCTAATTTTAACATACATCCTCAAGGAAGGAACAAACAGGTAGACAATATCGGTTTACAGTGCCAACCGTGAAAAGCAAAATGATAGGTTTTATGGTATTCTTAAGTGTTAGAAATTACACAATTGATTAGGAAAAATCTTGATACTAAACGATTCTGGGGACGCTATATGGATGTAAAACAAATTTTTTCGTTGATCAAACGTTGGCTCTGGCTTTTAATTTTAGGCAGTGTGATCGGTGCTGGGATTGGCTATTACATTAGCATCCGCCAGACACCAATTTACCAGGCCCAAGCCCGCTTCGTTATTCTTCCAGCAGCTCAGACGACCTACGATTACTATTCCTACCTGAATAATCAAGATCTGATTGATACCTATGCACAGCTACTGACAACTGAAGAATTGCTTTACCAGGCCTCCGAAACGCTCGGCTTTCCAGTTCGCAAAGGTCAAGCAACCGCCCAGCAGGTCGATGATACCAAGTTTGTAGTCTTAACTGTCAAAGACCCTGATCCCTTCAAGGCGGCAACCATCGCCAATGGCTTGGTTGAAATCATGATCTCTCAGAACGAGAACCTTCAATCAGTACAGTTCTCTGCAGCCGAGAAAAACCTACAGGATCGGATTGACCAGGCTGAAGAGCAAATTGCTACCTTGGAATCTCAAATTACTCAAATGTCTGATGAAATTTTGCAGAGTCAAATCGAAAGCGTCCAGATACAAATGGATGACGTTCAGGCTCAAGTAAACAATCTGAAGGTCGACATGGCTCAGATTTACCCTGAGCTTTTAGCTCAAGCAGAAGACTCGGTTGAAATCGACCTTGAGTCTTTAACTCAAGAAGAAATTGCCCAATTAACCGCCTACCAGACAAAGCTTGACGAAATAACACCAATTTTGGAGCTTTACCAAGAGATTTACACTGAACTTGTAGTTCTTGGACAAACTTCTGGCACTTCCAACCGAAATCAAACCGACCTTGATCGCCTGAGAACGACCCTGAACCTTTATCAACAGATCTATATCAGTAGTATCAACAACCTGGAAACACTAAAATTAGCAAAAGCCCAAAATACGCCGACTGTTATGCAAGTAGAAACCGCAGTCAAACCCAGCGTTCCGATTTCACCCAAGCCGTCTCAGACTGCGCTGCTTGGTGCTGCCATTGGTCTGTTTGTCGTTGCTGCACTGGTATTTCTGATTGAATTTTTGGATGATACTTTAAAAACACCAGACGAGATTAAAGATGTATTAGATGTACCAGTGATTGGTTTTATTGGTGATCTTAAACACAACGGCAAGAAAAATGGAGATGCTCTTGGAGTTTACGTAGCCAAAAATCCGCGTTCACCGGTGGCAGAAGCATTTCGCTCGTTGCGCACCAACCTGGAATATTCGTCAGTAGACGATCCCGTGAAAACTTTACTAGTAACCAGCTCAGGGGAAGCTGAAGGCAAATCGACTGTCGCAGCCAACCTTGCCATAGTTGAAGCACAGAGTGGTAAAGCGGTGGTAATCGTGGATGCTGACTTGCGCCGCCCTAAGGTGCACGTCCAATTCAACAAACCTAATCGCATGGGGCTGAGCGACGTCGTTACTGGCAAACTCAACCTCGATGATGTACTCAAGACTTATGACCAGGTTGCCAACCTGTCTATCATCACTTGTGGAACGATCCCTCCTAACCCTTCTGAACTGTTGGGCAGTGAACGAATGTCCCAGACACTCAAGGATCTGGAAAATCGTTTTGATGTAGTCATTCTTGACACTTCACCAATGATTGTTTCTGACCCCCAAATCCTTTCATCAAAGGTTGATGGTGTGATATACGTTCTAGTTCCTGGTCAGACCAGAGCCATTACTGCGATGCGTCCTATAGAAGAACTGAAAAGAATAGGCTCCAAAGTGCTTGGGGTAGTTGCTAACAAAATCCCGAAAAACAGGGATTATTACTACGGAGGATATAACTATTACTCTCCCTACAGCAATCATTACTCATATCACAACGAATCGGGTACATCAAGTTCAGAGAGTGAATCAGAGGCCAAAAAATGATTCCATTTGTTGGTACTGTTTGTCAAAGGTACCAATAAATAGATTCTAAAAAAACAAAAGAGTCTTCCCATGAGAAAGGGAAATCCTTACTAGTGCCGAACATCGTTTTTGTCTGTACTAAAAATCAATTCCGCTCACCGCTAGCAGCCGCAATCTTTAAAAAGGAATTGGCTGCGCGTAAAATCAATGGCGAGTGGATGGTCGATAGTTCTGGTTCTTGGGTGCTTGACCTGGTTCCCCCTACACTGGAGGCTTTCATCGAAGCTGAAAAACGTGGTCTTGACCTCTCCTCTCATGTAGCACATGGAATCGAAACCCTCGATCTTGATTCTGTTGATCTTGTTTTGGTTATGGAACAAGGTCAAAAAGAATCGATATTACTTGATTTTCCAAAACTTCGGGATCGGATTTATCTCCTGAGCGAGCTGTCCGGACCAGCTTACAGCATCCCTGACCCATACATTACAAAAGAAACCTGTAACGATATTGCTATTGAGATTGAGACAATAATAAAGGGCAATATCGACAAAATTGCCGCTCTGGCAGATGGAACTCATCATTTGTAACAACAATCAACGAAAAATAAATATTGCTAAATAACTCAATCACCTGGTTGTAAATTTTTATTTGTTGGGGGACTATGAAAGTTCAGAACATTGTCCTATGCCTATTCAAAAAAGACTATTAATCCCAACCACTCTGATATTTTCTTGTAGCATTGAAGTAGATACCCACACCTTGGGTAGTGTCAAGTATTTTTCGCACATTTAGGAATCACTTGGTAGTAGTTCCTCC
>CAZYIJ010000030.1:8966-17382 GCA_964647425.1 uncultured Anaerolineaceae bacterium | reverse complement strand
CTTTGGACTGCTTGCGGCAAGACGCACATCTCAACTTGAGACATCTCAGCCTGCATCAATCCATTTTTGCAAAGTTTGCAAGCCAAAGCAAGCTGATGTAATTCTCCCCGCACCAAATTAAAACTCGTTTATAATTGTTCTTAAACACGTATTCCTTAAGCTCACAACAACTATATAACAGGAGGATGCTCATGTCGTTCCGCCATAGTAAGCCCTTTGTCGCCTTTCTACTCATCCTTACAACGCTTTTCATCTCCGCGATCACAGTCAAACCTGTCTTCGGCGCCGTCTTCACGGTGAATTCTGCCGAAAATTCTAATGATGTTAATCCAGGAAACGGGGTCTGCGAGACGGCAGCTGGAAACGGCGTTTGCACCCTGCGTGCCGCCATCCAGGAAACCAACGCCCTTCCTGGCGCAGACACTATCACCTTCAGCATCAGCCCAGATAATGCACCCATTGATCGGGTTATCGAGGTTCCCTGGGCGCTCCCTGGCATTACGGAGCAACTGAACATCCAGGGTCCCAACCTTGGAGGTATTGGTGCGGGAGCAAACATCGTTTTGGACGGCGATGGCACTTTTACCGGGCTGGATGTTGCTGCGGATAGCTGCGCTATTCGCAAGCTGACCATCCGCAATTTTTATCGGGGTATCTATTCAAAAGACACCAGTGGTCTGCTGATAGTTGGCAACCGCATTGGAAAATTTGGCTATTCAGGATTAAGTCCTGCTGAGGGAAATTTTTTGGAGGGGGTTTCTCTCGATGGCGTGATTGGAGCCGTCATTGGCGGGGATGCCGCTGCCGATCGCAACATCATTTCAGGCAATGGTGCCAATGGCATTTTGCTTCTTAATAGCGCCAGCGTTGTGATCAGGGGCAACTACATCGGGACCAACGAGGATGGAACCACCGCGCTGCCAAATGGCTATGACGGCATCCGCATCGCCGGATCTGAATCAACCGGCAACACCATCGGGAGCAGCATCGCAGCCAGGCGCAACATCATCAGCGGAAACACTGGCAACGGCATTTTATTGGCATCCAATGATAATGATGTGTTTGGCAACTACATTGGTCTCAACATTTCCGGCACCTTAGCCCTGCCAAATGGAAGTGATGGAATTTATATTTACGCTGCCGACGAGCAACCACCAACTGTTGGCAATGAAATTGGCGGCACACTGGCAGGTCAGGGCAACGTCATCTCAGGAAACACATCTGCCGGCATCCACCTGTTCAACGCCAATGAAAACTACATCAAAAATAACATCATCGGTCTCAATGCTTCCGCTACAGCAGCTATTCCGAATGAGAGAGGGATCCTCATCGCCAGAGGCTCTGCCAATGAGATCGGCACCTACGACACCGGATCTGGCAACATTATTTCGGGCAATCAGAGCGATGGCATCCTTTTGATCAATGCAACTGTAATTGGCACAACCATCCGCCGTAACCTGATCGGCACCAATTTCAGCGGGAGCAGCTTGCCAAACGGTGGTGAGGGTGTCGCGATCGAGTATGCGACAGAAACAATTATTGGCGGTGGAACGGACTTTGGGAATATCATCGCGAATAACGGCAGTGATGGGGTCGAAATTTTTTGGGCAAATCAGAATACGGTGACCTATAACCGCATCTATAACAACGGCGCCCTGGGCATAGATCTGCTCGGCAGTGCGTGGGAAACCGGCGTGACACTAAATGATGTGAATGATGAAGATGGCGGCTCAAATAATCAGCAAAACTTCCCCATATTGCTAAGAGTTTACGATTCCAGCCCGGGTCAGGTGACCGTGGAGGGTTTGCTCAATTCCGCCAAGGAAAGAAATTTTGTGATCCACTTGTATGCCAATAGCAGCAAAGACCCAAGCGGCTATGGCGAAGGGGAAGCATACCTGGGCTCAAAGGGAGTCACCACGAATAGCGAGTACATCGGCAATTTTACGGCAACCTTCAGCGTACCAACGCCATTCGCGTGTATTACGGCGACTGCCACGGATTCGGCTGGAAACACCTCTGAGTTTTCGCCCTGTGTAGCGATGATGAATTACCAGCAATTCCTGCCGGTGATCCTCAGGTAACACGATTTGCGTGAGGCTGCGCTTGTGATTGATGCAGCCTCATTTTTTAATCCGTCCTTGCCATAAACCCAGCCACGCGGCAATCTACCGTACATCCTTGATCGTGCCGGCGTTACCAAGCATCCCACCGCCATGCTTCGAAAGACCGGCGGGATGGGAGGTTAAAATTGCATTTTGAGTGTAAAAATCCTATACTGGTTGACAAGGGTTCATCGGGAAACTATACTTTTTTTATCGCGCAAAGGAATGAATGGCAGTCGACTTGAATGGAAATGAAGTTTTAATCAAAAGTAAAAAACGTGTTCAACAACACGGAGAGGTATTCACGCCAAAAGAAATAGTAGATGCGATGGTTACCCTTCCTGGTTTGAGCGACTTTATAACCCAGGTTACCACAAGCGTCCTTGAGCCTTCAGTAGGTGAGGGCGCCTTTCTCATCAACATTTTGGAGCGAAGACTTCAACTTCTAATTACAAAATTTCCTGACGATCTTGTAAGATTCGAAAATTACGCTCTTCTCGCCATTTCAAGCCTATATGGGGTTGAGCTTTTAGAAGACAATGTAAAGAAATGTGTAATGAATCTATATGTTTCTTTTCTTGATTTTTATAAAGATTTTGCTGCAAAATTCAATAAGACCCCCAAAAACGACGTTTTAGAAAGCGCAAAGACGATTATTGCGATCAATATTGTTCAAGGGGATTTTTTGAAACGCAAAAAAAGCGATGGGAAACCGATTGTATTTAGTGAATGGGAACCTCTCGGATTAAAAACAAATACCAAACATATCAAAGTTATCAGAACTGATCACACTCTGCAGGATATCTTTGACCACCGCAAAATTCCCCAGGGAACTGTTTACACTTATATTCCTGAGACAAAGCAACTAGGTTTGTTTGACGATCCTGTTGAACAACCCATCTTACCAGTGTACAGGTATCTTCCCGTTGTTATCGCAGAGGTTTACAAGCAAGAGATGGAGGAAATTGAATCGTGAATAAAACTATCATCGCCCCTTACCGCCGACTTGACCTCAAGATCTATGGCTATCACCTTCCTCAGCTCTCCACGCATCAAGGCAGCGTCAAGGTTGGCGAAACCAACCACGAGGATGTCAATACCCGTATCCAACAGCAAACCGGTACAGTGGGCGTTCAACCAAGCCTGCTCTTCACACGGAACGCGGTAAGGAGCGACGGCGAACTCTTCCACGACCGTGACCTGCACGCCTACTACCGTCAGCGTGGAATCAAACGTACTCTGCTCAATAATCAGGCTTCCGAGTGGTACTATTTCGGAGATGTCAACCGTGCGGAAGAATTGACCGACGATTACATCAGCCTCGATTACGATGCCGTTCAGGTAAGTGAGAAGGAAACGGATTACATCCTGCGAGCTGAACAAGCTCAGGCAGTGGAAAGCACCCTGAATTACTTTAAAGATCCCATCCATGGCACTGAATTTCTCTGGAATGCCAAGCCTCGTTTCGGCAAAACCCTTAGCACATACGATCTTGTTCGTAAGCTAAGAGCCAAAAACGTGCTGATAGTTACCAACCGTCCTGCGATTGCAAACTCCTGGTATGACGATTTTGTAAAGTTCATTGCCTGGCAGGAACCCGGTATGAAGTTTGTTTCTGAGACTGACGCCCTTTCCAGCAGGCAACCAATGACACGTCGGGAATTTCAGGATTATGTCCGTGCCCATATCAATAACCCTATTAATCTTCGCTGTATCGCTTTCATTTCACTGCAAGACCTTAAAGGTGCAAGATTTGCTGGTGGACCATACGACAAGTTGGAGTGGGTCCCAGGAATTGATTGGGACCTGCTGGTGGTCGATGAAGCACACGAAGGCATCGACACATTCAAGACAGACCGTGCTTTCGAAAGTATCAAACATAAGAAGTACACCCTGCACCTTTCCGGCACTCCCTTCAAGGCAATCGCCACCGAAAAATTTCAAAGCGAACAGATTTTTAACTGGTCATATCTCGATGAGCAGGCTGCCAAAAACAGCTGGGAAGAAAACGGAACAGACACCAACCCCTACGAGAGCCTGCCAACGCTGAATCTTTTCACCTATCAGATGAGCAAAATCGTCGAACAAGAGGTTGCCAAAGGCATCACCCTCGATGACGATACCAACCTCGACTATGCTTTCGACCTGAACGAATTCTTCAGCACCAAAGATAACCGCACTTTTGTTTATGAAGAAGACGTAATACATTTCCTCGACAACCTGCACACCGGCAAGTTCCCCTTTGCCGAAAAGGAACATCAACAGGAACTCAACCATACTTTCTGGCTGCTTCCGCGTGTGGCTGCCGCCAAAGCCATGGAGAAATTGCTCAATAACCATCCATTTTTCAAGGATTACGAAATTGTCCTGGCTGCCGGTGACGGCATCAGTCTGATTGACGATGAGGATATTGAGAACATTGAAGAAACAGCCGAAAACGCAACCCGCAACAGACGCAGTTACGATTGCGTTAAAGAAGCGATTGCCAATCACCCACGCACAATTACGCTTTCAGTCGGTCAACTGACCACGGGTGTCACCATTCCGGAGTGGACCGCGGTCTTGATGCTCAGCAACATCAAGTCACCCGCCCAATACTTCCAGGCATCCTTCCGCGCCCAGAACCCCTGGGAATTTCAGGATGAAGAGACCGGCGCGTGGTTCCGAAAAGAAAACGCCTACGTTTTCGACTTCGCACCTGATCGCACGCTGGTGCTCTACGATGAATTCGCCAATAACCTGACCGATGAAAGCGTCAGAGCAAGTGAGTCAGACCGCCAGGTAAACATCCGCGAGCTGATCAACTTCTTCCCGGTTATTGCCGAAGATGATGAAGGCAGCCTGCGGGAGATCTCACCAGAAGAAGTGCTGACCATCCCAAGCCATATCAAGGCTGTCGAGGTAGTGAAGCGCGGTTTCATGTCCAACCTGCTTTTCGCCAACATTGGTGCCATTTTCTCTGCTCCCGCTGAACTAAGAGCCATCCTCGATAAAATCTCACCGGAAGCCAACAAACGCCTGGCAGACAAACGCGAGATCAAAGTGACCGATCCGATGTTGAATGAGAAGGGTGAAGTTGAAGTGCCCAACGAAGTTGTGGTCAACACCACCCACGGCTTATTCGGTCAACCAATTTACAAGACAGATGTTGAAGCAGCGCTTGAAAAGTTCGCAGATATTACCAACAGGGATACCGCCGCCGAAAAGATTTCCAAAGAACTTGTCGGCAAACTGAAAGATGGTTTCACACGGACTGCCCAGGAATTGAACCTGCCAAAGAAAACAATTGATAACAACACCAAGGCGGTTGAAAAGATTTTAACGCAAAAAGTTGAAGAAAATCTCTACCAACGCGATGAGAGGCTCCGGAAAGCAAAAGTCGAATATGAACAGAAAATCGAGCAGAACACCAGCCAATCTGCCCGGGAGAAAATTGAAGAGCTCTACAAAGCAGAGGTAACCTCCATCAATGAAGTTCTGCAGACCGAGATCCAAAAGAGTGCGGCCGAAGCCACGCAAAAGGTGGTTGGTAAGCACTTGGAGCAAAAGGAAGAAGACAAGAAAAAAACCACTGAAGATGATGTGCGCGATCATTTACGCGGTTTCGCCCGCACCATCCCGGCTTTTCTGATGGCGTATGGTAGTTCGGATACCACCTTGGCAACCTACGACCAAAATATCGACCCTGCCACCTTCATAGAGCTCACCAGCATCACGCTGGACGAATTCGGCAAGCTGCGCGACGGTTTTGACTACATCGGCAAAGATGGGCAGCAAAAGAGCGTCCCAAGTCTCTTCAACGAGAGTGTTTTCAACACCTCAGTCAAAGAATTTTTCAAGATCAAAGAAAAGTTAGCCGATTACCTGCACGGCGGGAATGAAGAAGACATCTTCGATTACATCCCGCCCCAGCGCACCAACCAGATTTTCACCCCCCGCAGGGTGGTAAAGATGATGGTCGATTTGCTTGAGGAGCAGGATCCGGAAATCTTTAAAAACAAGGAGACAGCCTTTATCGATCTCTACGCCAAGAGCGGATTATATCTAACCGAGATCGCTAAACGCCTCTTTGTAGGCTTGCAAGAAGATATCCCAGATGAGGATGAACGCATCCGCTGGATCCTGGAATGTCAGCTTTTCGGCTGCGCCCCCAGCAACATCATCTACAATATGGTTAAGAATTATGTTTATGATGGCTTCCCGGAGATAGATGATAGTAACCTGCTGGAGCTCGACCTGACCGAGGCAGCCAAAGACGGCAGGGTCAAACAGGTTTTGGCAGAAAGGTTCGGATATGAAATGAAATTTGACGTCATCATTGGTAACCCACCTTATCAGGAAAGTTTTGGAATTGAAGGTGCTAATCGCTCAAATGCCAGATCTATCTACAACAATTTTATCGAAGAGGCTGTCAATCTTGGACCACGCTTTATTGTGATGATTACTCCTAGTAGATGGATGACAAAAACTGCACAGAGTATTCCTCATTCTTGGGTTGACAAAATGATAGGTTCAAATCAGTTCAGGATTATCCATGATTTTGAGGATGAATCAGTTTTTTTCCCAGGAGTAACTATTACTGGTGGAGTAAACTACTTTCTTTGGGATAAGGACTATCTGGGTAAGTGCAAATACTTTTTTCATACAACCGATGGACAAATTCTGGAGTCATTCGAATTCTTAGGAAATCAAGGCTCTGATATTGTGATCCGAGATCCTCGTTCTTATGAAATCCTTGATAAAGTTTTGATAATTGAAGGAAAGAACTATTACACAATGAATAGTTTTTCCTCTTTAGTGAGTCCGAAACATTTTTTTGATGCTGGTTCACAACTTACTTCGAATTGGAAAAATTATTCTCTGGATAAAACAGGCGAAAATAATATTAAGTATTATCTAAACAGTGCAACTCATGGTGTAGATTTTGCTTGGATTAGAAAAGACCAAATTCCAAAAAATTCTTCAACTTTATCCTTAAATAAAGTGTATATTCCCACTTCGCAAGGTTCACCGGTGCAGGTTCTCGGGTATCCCTTTTTTGGTGAACCAAATAGTATATGCTCACAGACATATCTTGTAATTGGATATGATCCTAAGAAACACAACTTTTCCAAAAAGCAGTGTGAGAACATCATAAACTATATCAAGACCCGTTTCTTCAGATATTTAGTTAGCATTAAGAAGAAAACACAGAACGGACCCAGAGGTGTTTACCAATTTGTTCCTATTCAAGACTTCACTCCTGATTCAGACATCGATTGGACTAAACCCATTGCTGAGATTGATCAACAACTTTATAAAAAATATGGTTTAGATGAAAATGAAATCGCTTTCATTGAGTCTATGATTCGTACTATGGAGTAGAGGGGAGCAAAAACTAAAAGAATACTAAAACTGACAATCTACCTTTTATGTTTACTCTTCTTGTAGGACTTTGATTTACGTTTCGGGAATATTGGTGAAATTTTTGGATATTCAACAAGCCATTCACTCATAATTGCAGTCTTATCTCTATAAGAAACGCCTTTTGGATTGATACCCCTTGCGTTACATTCCGAAGGGAATTCTTGTTGAAAATGTTCATAACCTTTCTTTATTATCATTTCTCCAACCAAAATTTCATTTGAAGATTTTTCTTTTGAATGAGTATATTGAATATTTAACCAATCGCGGACAGTCTTAAAGACACAATCTGGCTCCATAGTGATGCAACGCATATCCATTCCAGCAAGATCTGACAAATATTTTTTTGCTCGATATTTTTTCGATTCAAAGACTAAAAATGCCTTATCTTTATGTTCTCCTTCACCAAACACTCTGCAACCAAAATCAATACCCAGTTCAAATGGCATGTTAAAACGAGGCAACCTTTTTTTTTGATCTAATTTAACCCGAGAGATGTCATGAATGCTGTATTTGCATAGGGATATCAAATCAATGATTGTTTTAATTCTTTCATCACCGTTCTCTTGAGAGTTCAGCGCAAACCTAGGATAATACCCACAAGCATATATTGTGTATAAAATTTTATCTAAAGTTTCGTAATAGTCTTCGTCGAAGGGGCAGTTAATGAATACGCTGTTTTTGTATGATGTGTCCTTACTCATTATGGTCTCAGACCATTACTTTGAGAACAAATCTGCCAATGATTTCAACATTGCGTCTTTTATTTCTTCCATTTGTTCATCGAGTTTGTAATCAAGAACAACAGGCTCACGGTATCGTGGTTTTTCAATGGATCTCTCGTGTGAGATTCTACTGGCGCGACGGGTGCGACAATTCTGCTTCCTGGATTGGAAGTCTCGATTTTT
>CAZYIJ010000030.1:0-8956 GCA_964647425.1 uncultured Anaerolineaceae bacterium | reverse complement strand
CAAAACTTAACTGAACTCCTTCCATCTCATTTCTGGAAGTCTCGATTTTTCTTTGTATCGCTGATTCGCCTCGAATAAGACTTTGTATTAATAGTCATACTGCTCACGCTCCCATAGCTACTATTCTTAAGATTGTTTTATAAGGTCAATCTATTGGTTAATGCATATTAATTATATCGCTATAATTAATTCCAAAAGTTGTGCCAATTCAACCTGGAACAATGATATTATAATCAATAATTACAATAATATGTGTGTTAAAATCAATATCACTTAAAAAAAACAAATTACTGTTCCATTAGATATGTGACGCAAACTTCATATGTATTATATCTAATTATGGTGCAAATTCATAGTATGCATATCAAATTAAATAATAAGTGCATTTTCACCTAAAAAAATCTGGCGGAGGGTATGGGAACCATTTATGCAAACAGAATACTGTAGTGAGAAATGGATCTTGTTTAGCGGAGTCCGCAACTAAAGCAGATTCTGGCATATTGGCTTTGATTGGAGGATTTTAATTTGGTAAAAGAAAACAATGAATTGTGGTTTTCCCCGATTAGCACTTATAAATCATATAGTCAGTGCATGGATGACCTCCAAGCAGCCGATGTGTTAATCGGATTGCTCGGCCATGGAATGTTTACTGATCAATTGCCACCGGTCTTTTCTTCGGAAACTTTTATGACATATTGCATTATAAATTCAAAAAGGTTTAAGGTCGAACCTACAGAGTTCGTGCGTTACGAAGGTAACCGCCATAATTATCAAGTCCGTTTATTTGGAATCCCTAATCCCTTTGCATATGCTAATTTGTGTTGGCATATCTACGATAATTGGAAACAAATTCAAAACTTTTTCAAAGGCACAACAAGTGCTCAAAAGTACAAGGTTAGCCGGATTCACGTCCGAAAAATCGAGAAGACTCAAAAAATCTTCAGCATGAATTACAGTTCATGGGAAACCGACGAAACACCTGAAACTGATTTGAGAATTGGAGCTAAGTTTGTTGTAAAAGCTGATATTACGTCTTGCTTCCCGAGTATTTATACCCATTCAATTCCTTGGGCAATAATGGGAAAGGGGTGGGCAAAACAAAACAAGCGTAATGGTTGGACAAACAAATTAGACAAACTTGTATGTAATTTGACAGATGGAGAAACACATGGAATACTAATCGGTCCACATGCTTCTAATCTCATATCTGAAATCATACTTACAAAAATTGATCAAGAATTGCATCAGAAAAACTATGCCTATATTAGAAACATTGATGACTATACAGCCTATGTAGAAGACTATCAAAAAGCCATGGATTTCCTTAATGAATTAAGGAGGCAGTTGAGAGATTATGGATTAAGGTTGAATGACAAGAAGACGATGGTTGTAAATCTTCCACAAGGCTATGAAGAAAGTTGGCTAAATCGTATTAAGTATGAAAAACCTATTGCTGTTAATCAAGTGGTCAATTACAGACAAATGCAACAATATTTAGATCTTGTCAAATCATTATTAACAGAAACAGACAGTTTGGCAATTTTGAAATACACTATAAAAACCATCAAGGGATTCCCATTAAATTCCAATGCCAGTACACTTACACAGAAATATTTTCTTGAAATGGCGCTATTGTATCCTTATCTTATTCCCAGCCTTGAAGAGCATTTATTTACTGTTTTGAATGTTGATGTAAAAACAATCGAGGATTGGAGCAATGTCGCTTTCAAGAACTTTGTTAATGTTTCTAATCAAGAAGCAATAGCATTTTTGTTTCATTTTGCATTAAAATACGGTTTTATTTTGCGAGACGCAACGGTTAAAGAAGTTATAGAAAGTACCGATTGCGTCGTCAAGACCCTTGGAGCAAAATACTTTAGGGATCGTAACCATCCAGATTATTTGGATATTTATAATGATGCACATGCTCACTTCGGTAGCCCAATATATAAGGGATCATTTTGGTTGTATTGGTATTCAGTCCTGGACGAAAAAGATCTGAATGGCGATTGGCTAGCATTAAAAAAGAATGGAATTTGTTTTTTGCGATAGACACAATTCTGTATGGTAAGACACAACAGTAAATTTGCCACTGAATCCGCTCTTAATCTTTAGATTCATTTCATCTATTGCCGCTTATTTACCATAGAAATCATTTTATTCGAAAGGACGGCTCTTTGATACAAATCTTTGCCCTGACGAGGGGAAAATGTATAATTAGCAGCGTTTACAGATCGAACCCTTTTTGTGGGAAATTAACAAACTTTTATCAACTTTATAAACGCCCGGTTTAAGCAGCCAGGGCAAAAATTAGAAAGCGGACCGCGCTTGCAAGCGCAGGGCTGCTTAATGGAGAAAAAATGGAAAATACACTTGCAAAATTAAAACGCTTCAACCTCATTATGGGGGCTTTTCATCTTATTCAGGGTCTGGCGATGCTCTTTTTAGCCACGACCGTGATCCAGAAGATCGCTGAATTTCAGCCGACCATCACGCAATTATTCTTAGAATTCAATCCCGAAACACGCTCGCTGGAAACCGCCAGCAAGGAACTTTTTACCCTGCCTTTTGGCGCGCTGGTGGCATCGTTTTTGCTGATCTCGGCCCTGGCGCATGGGCTGATCGTGCTTTTCAGCGACAAATATTTCGCCGACTTACAGAAGGGCATCAACCGCTTCAGGTGGTTTGAATATGCGCTGAGCTCTTCGATCATGATCGTGCTGATCGCGACCCTGTTCGGCATCTATGACGTGGCTTCGTTGACGCTGATCTTTTTGGTGAACGCATCGATGAACCTGTTTGGGCTGGTGATGGAGCAGCTGAATTCGGGCAGGGAAAAAGGAAAGGTAAATTGGGGTCCCTTCGTGTGGGGCTCGATTGCCGGGATTGCGCCCTGGATCGCGATTTTGCTGTACATGTTTGGCAATGGGAATTTTGACCAGGTGCCGTGGTTTGTGTGGGCGATTGTGGGGACGTATTTTGTGGCGTTCAACACCTTCCCGATCAATATGATCTTGCAATACAAGGGCGTCGGAAAATGGAAAGATTACCTGTATGGCGAGAGGACGTACATCGTGCTCAGTTTGGCGGCGAAGTCGTTTTTGGCATGGCTGGTGCTGTTCGGCGCGATGCAGCCGTAGGAATTTTGGATTTGTGAAATGAGGAGAGCTCCCGGCAGCGTGGTTGTGCCGGGAGCTTTTTTTGTTGGAAGATGGGGTGGGGGACAGCTGCCATGCAGTCCCGAGATGGATTCGTAATGCAATAGGCGGGAGACCATGGAAGGTCTCTCCTACGAAAAGAGGGGCATTTGTAGGGAACTGGCCTGCCTGTTCCTCAAATCAAAGGTCGAGGCTGGCCTCGACCCTACAACAAAGAAGGTCATTTGTAGGGGACGGCTCCCATGCCGTCCCGAGATTTTTTCTACGAAAAGACTATCAGTAAACAACTCTTTGCAAAAATAGAACAAATGTGCTATAATGTGCCCGTGCGATTCCATTTCAAAGCCGGCACATTAACAATGAAAAAAAAGTATTTGCAGTCAAACCGCCAGATTGCACCATCAAAAAACAGTGCAAATAGTGCAAATGGTGCAAATAGATTGCTGGGAGCAAGTCAGTCGGGCTCCGAGCCTACGAAAAGAAGATCATTTGTAAGGAACTGGCCTGCCTGTTCCTCAAATCTGGTCGAGGCTGGCCTCGACCCTACAACGACCTACCACTTATGACCTACGAGCTATCACCTATGAGCTATCACCTACCACCTACCTGTGCTCGCCACGAAGTGGACGGGTATGACCTATGACCTACAACAAAGGTATAATTGCATATGGCGCCTTGGGGCGTCTATGATTTTACTTTTCGGAGGATACAAATGAACTATGCCCTGATTATGGCTGGAGGGGCGGGCACGCGTCTGTGGCCACTCAGCCGGGAACAGCATTCCAAACCATCCCTTTCACTTTACAGCGATCAAAGCATGTTCCAGATTGCGGTGGAGCGCTTGTATCCTCTTTTTACCCCCGGGCAAATTTTGGTGGTAGCCAGCCGCGATCATATCGCCGACCTGGCTGCCCAGGTGCCTGAGATCCCGCAGGAAAACTATATTGTCGAGCCCGAAATGCGGGGCACGGCTTCGGCTATCGGGCTGGCGGCGGTGCATTTGGCAAAGCGCGACCCGGACGCCACCATGGCGGTGCTAACGGCAGACCATCACATAGGGAATACCCAGGTTTTCCGGGGCGTGGTGCAGGCGGCGCTGGAGTTTGCCCAACAGGGTTACATCATCACGCTCGGCATCACCCCCACCTGGCCTTCGACCGATTACGGCTACATCGAGCAGGACGGGGCGGTGGGCGAGGCGAACGGCTTCAAAGCCTACCACGCCAAGCGTTTCGTGGAAAAACCGAACCTGAATAACGCCCAAACGATGTTGGCGTTGGGGAATTACAGCTGGAACAGCGGCATGTTCATCTGGAAGGTGCCGGTGATCATGGCGGAGTTTGAGCGCCAGATGCCCGAGTTGCACGGAAGCCTGTTGCGCATAGCCGAGCTGATTGGCAAGCCGGAATACGAGCAGGAAATGCCGGCGATCTGGAAGGCGATCCAGAAGCAGACCATCGATTACGGGGTGATGGAGCACGCCGAACGGGTGGTGGTAATCCCGGCCGACATGGATTGGCTGGACGTGGGCACGTGGCTGAGCCTGAAGTCGCTTTTGCCGATGGACGAGAAGGGAAACAGCGTGAAAGGCGACGCGCTGCTGAAGGATTCGGAAAATACGCTGGTGATGGGCAGCACGCGCCTGATCACGGGCATCGGGCTGAAGGATTTGATCATCGTGGACACGCCGGACGCGTTGATGGTGTGCGATTTGAATCATTCGGGCGAGGTGCGCGAGCTGGTGAAGTTGCTGAAGGAACAAGGCCGGCAGGATTTGGTTTGAAGATAGAATCCACAACCCGGTTTAACCTCCGTTTCACTGCGGGCACTGGTCACTATCTCCCATTCCCTTTCGCTACGCTACAGGGATCTTCGACCACGGAAGGGGTTTTATTGCCGATCGGATTCCACTTGGATATTGACACATGACGACACTTCTATTATTGATCATTTATGTTGCTTTCATCAGCCTGGGGCTGCCGGATTCGATGCTGGGGGCGGCCTGGCCGCTGATGCGAACTGAATTAGGGCTGCCGCTGGAAGGGGCGGGGCTGGTTTCTTTGTTTGTCACGACCGGCACCATCATCTCCAGCCTGCTGACCGGAACACTGATCAGGAAGCTGGGCACAGGCAAGTTGACCACCCTGAGCGTTCTGACCACCGCTCTGGCGCTGTTGGGATACTCCTTTACCACTAATTTCACCTGGCTGCTGCTTATGGCGATCCCATTGGGGCTGGGCGCGGGAGCGGTGGATGCGGTTTTGAACGATTTTGTGGCGCGGCATTACAGCTCGCGCCATATGAGCTGGCTGCATGCCTTCTGGGGGGTGGGGGCGACCGCCGGACCGCTGCTGATGGCGTGGATGATCAGCCTGACACAGCGCTGGCAGAATGGTTACCGCTCGGTTTCGATCGTGCAATTTGCGTTGGTGGTGATCTTGGTGGTTTCATTGAAGCTCTGGAAGAATGGCGAGTATGCAACGGCTGAAGCGCACACACAGAAGCCCAGCAACGGCAGTATCTGGAAAATCCCAGGGATGGGACCGAACCTGGCGGCATTCTTTGCTTATTGTGCGCTCGAGCTGACCGCCGGCTTGTGGTTTGCCAGCTACCTGGTGCAGATCCGGGGCGTAAAGCCGGAGACAGCCACGGCCTGGGCGGCTTCGTATTATTTCGGGATCATGCTTGGGCGCGTTATCAACGGCTTTTTGACCATGCGCTTTTCGAGCAAAACGCTCATCAGAGCCGGGCAGACCTCCATTTTGTTGGGTATCGGGCTGTTGTTCCTGCCCGGGAACCTATTCAGCCTGGTCGGACTGCTGCTGGTTGGGCTGGGCTGCGCGCCAATCTACCCCTCCATGCTGCACGAGACGCCGGCGCGCTTTGGGAAAGAGAACTCCTCGCGCTTGATGGGCATCCAGATGGCGTCAGCCTACGTGGGGCTGACCGTGATGCCGCCGGTGATAGGGTTGATCGCCTCCAGGTGGAGCTTGAAGGTATTCCCGTTCGCATTGCTGATTTTGTTGGTGTTAATGGTGTGGGGCAGCGAGCGGGTGAACAGAGTTGTAGCAGGTAGCAGGGAACAGGGAACAGGTAACAGGGAACAGGTAACAGGGAACAGGTAACAGGGAACAGATATCAGCTGTCCGTTACCAAGCCCTGGCGGATGGCAAGGATGACCGCCTGGGTGCGGTCAGAGACGCCCAGCTTGGCAAAAAGCGTGCTGGTGTAGTTGCGAACGGTGCCTTCCGACAGGTAAAGCCGGCGGGAGATATCGGCATTGGACAAACCCTGGGCAAGCAAATTGAGGATATCCTGTTCGCGATCCGTCAGGTTGTAAGAGTGCTCAACAAACTGATCTTCCGGCAAGGCGGCAACATTGCTCAGGACCTTGCCAGCTACGCTCGGGTCGATATAGGCATGCCCGGCGATGGTGCCGTGGATGGCGTCGAGCAGTTCCTGGCGGGGGCGGTCTTTCATCAGGTAGCCTGAAGCACCGCTGCGGATGGCATCGAAGAGCCATTTGTCGTCCATGTAGGTGGTCAAAACCAATACCGGCAGGTCGGGATGGCTGACTTTGAGGTGTTGGATTGCCTGAACGCCATTCATGCGCGGCATTTGCAGATCCATCAGAACAATATCCGGCACGTCAGCATTGATCAGGTCGAGTGCTTCCTGACCGTCATTGGCTGTGGCGATCACGCCGATCTCCGGGTCAGTGCGCAAGATGCGCTTCAAGCCTTCACAGACGATTTCCTGGTCATCGGCAATCAGGACTTTGATCATACAAAACGCTCCCAACTCAATTTGATGGTGGTACCTTCGGCAGGCTGGCTGAGGACCTCAAGGTCGGCCCCGATAGAAGTGGCGCGTTCTTTCATCCCCTGGATACCGTAGTGTCCTGCCCCCTGTTCTGTTTGGGGATCAAAGCCGACCCCGTCATCACGGATTTCCATGTGAACCACTCCGTCCTCTTCCTCCAGGCTGAAGAAAATCTTTTTTGCCCTGGAGTGAATGGAGATGTTTTCGATCGACTCCTGCCCAATGCGATAGAAGGCTTGTTCAACGTTAGGCGGCAGGATCTGGACCAGGTTGGAGATGCGAATTTCAGCCAGCATGGCTTGCCGCTCTGCCAGGCTTTCCACCATAGTTTGGAGAGCGAGCTCGAGACCGAGGTCTTCCAGGGGTTGGGCTCGCAGGTCATTCAGGGCACGGCGGGTGCCAGCCAATCCACGGCGGGAGGCGGAAAGCGAGTTATCCAGCATGGCGTTGACTTCGGTTTGCTCTTCCGGCAGCATGGTTTTGAGGGCTTCCAGGTTGACCGAGATGCCGCTGAGGGTGTGCGCGAGCGTGTCGTGCAATTCGCGGGCGAGGCGGTTGCGTTCGCGGCTGACTGCCAGGCTTTCGAGCGTATTGGCGTATTGCCCCAGCTGCATATTCGCCAGGACCAGTTTTTGTTTCTGTTCGCGCTGTTTCTCGTTGAGTTGGTTCACTACAAAGCCAACCAGGGCAAAAGCAAAGGCTCGAACGATGGTCAGGGTCAAGGGGGGCAGGCTTTCGAGTGTGATGTGCCTGATAATTAAAAAGGAAATGATGAAATCGGAGAGGTTGGTCGCCATTGTGTAGAGCAAGACAGCACGATAGTCATACTGCCAGGCAATGAAGACCACGGGTACGATCAGGATCGGCACCAGGAAAAATGTCTGCGAGATGAAGTGTGTAATTCCGCGGCTGGGTTCGAGTAGATAGAGCCAGCTGCCGCCCACCATGGCAAGCGTGTAAATAATCAAAATCAGGGGAAAATATTTGTCTTTGAGCTTATTTTCAAGCCAGGAAAAAGAAAGAGAAAGGAAAAGCAGACCGTGAACGATCACGTAATAGACAAACTGGAAGGCAATCAGCGCGGTGCGGGGGACACTGAGATCATCGTAGACCCACAGGGCGGAGAAATATACCAGCCCGATCAGTGAGAAGTAGCGAAACAACCGTAATAAACCCGGTTCAAGCGGTCTTTTCATGATTTTATATTACCACTTATCAGGGGGAAATGAGGTCTGATAACCAAATGTATGGGCGGGTCCCAGACCCGCCCACCAGCGGCCCTCACCCCGGTACGCCCAACCGGTGGGGCTACCAAACCCGTCGTTGACCGGACTTCGCTTTCCCTTTGAAGGGAGCTTTGATAATGATGCTATACCATCGTACGGGCGGGTCCCAGACCCGCCCACCAATGATCCTCAACCCAGTACGTTCAACAAATAGGTCTACCGAACCCGTCTTCGACGGGACTTCACATCCCCTTCGTAGCGAAACTTTAATAATGATGGCTATACCATCGTACTGGCGGGTTCCAGACCCGCCCACCAGCGGCCTTCACCCCGGCACGCCCAACCAATGGGTCTACCGAACCCATCCCCTTAAAGGAGGGCTTTAAGTTGTATAGGGGGTGTGACAATCTGCCTTTCCATTGATAACCGGCGAATTAATGCGCGTAGCCATAATAAATAGAGAGTGATAATCGGTTTTAGTGGGGTGGGTGTGAGGGACGGTTGCCACGCCGTCCCAATTCATCCTGAAGAAGTACGGAGCGGACACTGTGTTAAGACAAAGATGGCTTACATATTGTTTAGGCTGATTGTTTACACTTTTATTATCCAAAAACATCATCTCGGATCTTAGAAGTAACCCCGTTTTTTCCACGGTGACGGGTCACCACGGGGGGTGACCACTACATCTAGTGTTCGAGGGAGAGGTTGCTTTTGTAGGGGCAGACCCCCGTGTCTGCCCTAAAGACTGTA
>CAZYIJ010000029.1:0-17404 GCA_964647425.1 uncultured Anaerolineaceae bacterium | reverse complement strand
GCCAGCGCTTTGCCTCTCGGATTCATCAGTGAGGCAGAAATACTCGATATTTGGCTGGATCAACCCATAGATACTGAAATAATCGGGAAAAAGTTGAACGAAGCCCTGCCAGATGACATTAAAGTTTTGGAAGTTCAAATGGTGGATAACGCTCTTCCATCGCTCCAGGCATCCCTTGTTTCAAGCGATTACCTGATCAGTATCCCAGCCGATCCCGGCTTGGAAACTTTCAAGAATAGATTCCAGGCTTTGCTTACAGGTGAAAAAATTGAAATCATCAAGAGAAAAAAGACCATTGACCTCAAACCGATGATTTTGGATTACTCATTCCAATCAGAATCACCTGATGGAGACCAATTTTTCATCAGGCTTTCCTCCTCGCCAAACGCGAATGCCAGACCAGATGACTTGCTTCAACTTTTGGAGATCGATCCGGCTGACTGTCTGGTAAAACGAACAAAATTAAACTTCTCATAAGGGAGATTTATGGAAAACTGCATTTTCTGCGCCATAGCTGAAAAGAAAATATCAGCAAACCTGGTCCTTGAAAACGAGACTTGCCTGGCTTTTTTAGACAACAATCCTGTCTCTCCCTATCACACCCTGGTGATCCCCAAAGTTCATTATGAAAACATGTTTGACATCCCAAAAGCTGTGCTGATGGAGGTAACAGAGACCATTCATCAGGTTTGTTTACTATACGCGGAAAAGCTTGGCATCGACAGCATCCAGATTTTTAATAATTCCGGACCGCACACTGCCCAAACGGTTTATCACCTTCACTTTCACATCCTGCCCCGTTTTGAGAAGGACGCGATCAGGTTTGAGGTGAATATTCGCAGGGATCTGGTTGAAAAGTTCCCTGAGATGCTCACCAGGTTGAAATGAATCTTTTTGCAGTTTTGCAGTTCCTGATTATAATAAGTGCTCACGTCTCCGTGGCCTAATGGATAAGGCACTGGCCTCCGAAGCCAGCAATCTGGGTTCGAGTCCCAGCGGAGATATTAGTTCTTTTACCCAATGTGGAGGTTACCATGTCCATCGATCCCAAAATTCAGCATGAAATTGATGAACTACGCCGCCAGATCAATTATCATAGTTACCGCTATAACACGCTGGACCAACCTGAGATCAGTGATTATGACTATGACCTGCTTTTCAACCGGCTGAAAGAGCTTGAAGCGCTTTATCCCGATCTGATCACACCTGACTCACCCACCCAACGGGTTGGCAGCAAAGTTTCTGAAAAATTCCGTAAAGTCAAACATCCTGCTCCTATTCTCAGCCTGGCAAACGGCTTTGGTCCCCAGGCAACTATGGATTGGTATGAGCGCATCGCGCGCCTTGACAACCGGGTAATCGAATCCGATTTCCTCCTCGAACCAAAACTGGACGGTCTCACCGTTGTGCTGACCTATGAGAATGGTTTATTCACGCTTGGTGCTACTCGCGGAGATGGCCTCATTGGTGAGGATATCACCGAGAATCTGAAAACACTCCCAACCATCCCTTTGCGGATACCGATTAAACAGGATGTCCATGTGCCGGAATATATCGTTTTTAGAGGTGAAACCTTTATCACCAAATCTGATTTTGAAACATTAAATAATGAAATGGAAACGAAGGGGCTTAAAACTTACCTCAACCCCAGAAACACAGCCGCTGGTTCATTGCGTCAACTCGACCCTGCAGTTACAGCCCAGAGACCACTGAAGCTGTATCTTTACCATATTATTGATTCAAGTGAACCCCTGCCGCCCACCCAGGAAGCAATTCTGGAGTATATCGCCTCCTTTGGGCTGCCAGTCAACCCTTTAAGGTGGAAAGCGGCTACCATCCAAAATGCGGTCGAAATTTGCGAGGCTCAGGCTTCTCAACGGCATTCCTGGGATTATGATGCTGATGGCGTCGTGATCAAAATCAATGATCATGACCTTTACGACGACCTTGGAATCGTGGGCAAGGACCCGAGAGGAGCGCTCGCCTACAAGTATCCCGGTGAGGAAGTGGAAACCACGCTCTTGGATATCCAGGTCAATGTTGGTCGCACCGGTGTGCTGACACCTTTGGCTCTCCTTGAACCGGTCGCAATCGGAGGGGTAATTGTCCGACAAGCAACCCTGCACAATTTCGACTTCATTGCCGAAAAAGACATTCGCATTGGAGACCGGGTTCTGCTTAAACGCGCTGGTGAAGTGATCCCTTACATCGTTGCTGCCCTGCCTGAAAAGCGAGATGGCAAACAAGTACTATACATTCCACCTGCTGAATGCCCTTCTTGTGGTGCTCCGGTTGAGAAAGATGAGGGCATGGTCGCCTGGTATTGTATCAACGCCAGTTGTCCAGCTCAATTGACTCGTAACATCGAGCACTTTGTCTCAAGGGGAGCAATGGATATCGTTGGCTTGGGCGAACAAATCGTGAGGCAATTAGTGGAGGCAAATCTTATTCATTCCACAGCTGATCTTTATCGTCTGAATGAGTCAGATTTGATCGGACTGGAAAAATTTGGTCCCAAAAAAGCTCAGAACCTGGTCGAAGCGATCCAGGCCTCAAAATCTCAAAGTTTAGCCCGTTTGATCACAGCTTTGGGAATCAGAGGCGTGGGTGAGGTGGCTGCTGAAAAATTGAGCGATACTTTTCACGACCTGGATGCGCTTTCTCAAGCCACAACAGATGAGTTAAGGTCGGTTGAAGGTGTCGGTGAGATCATGGCTGGGGACATTCAATCCTGGTTTGAAGAAACGGATAACAAGGATTTGCTTGAAGCGTTTCGACAACTTGGTGTTTGGCCAATCAGTGAAGGAAAAGAAGAAAAGGGTGATCAACCTCTGGAGGGGTTGAGCTTCGTCGTAACCGGGACCCTACCCACTCTCAGCAGGCAGGAAGCAGAAGATTTGATCAAAGCACATGGCGGTAAGGTGGTAGGCTCGGTCAGCAAGAAAACAGATTATCTGCTGCTCGGGGAGAACCCGGGATCGAAACACACCAAAGCCCTCCAGCTCGGCATTTCGATTTTGAGTGAAGAGGATTTCAGAAAATTAATTGAGACAGATTGATCTCTATTTATTTGATTTGCATCAATAAAAAGCTTGAGAATAATATTGTTTTCCATTACATCGAAAAAAAATCTTGTCATCCTGAGCAAGGCGAAGGATCTTACCTTTCCTCTTTTTCTAAGGCATTAGTTCGTAAAAAACATAATCCGACTTCTTTTTCGACTAGGGTGCCTAAGCTTTAGAACTATCAATATCTTTAACTCTGTTCGGGATGACAAATTAATTTTACAGAGTGGATTAAGCTGCACAATACCCAGATGGCACCATGTCCCAGCCTACGGCTTCATCGCTGCACTCCCCGCTACGCCGAAATGTTCCTCCAGTCCCAAAATAAAAGCCCCCGATCAGGGGGCTTAAGGTGGAGATGGCGGGAATCGAACCCGCGTCCGAAAGATTAGACTCTCGAATATCTACGAGCGTAGCAGAAGATTTGGTCTCGTTCGCCTTAAGGTGTTCTGCACAACTACCGGCAAACCATTCGCTTGAACCATTAGGTCCGCTTAAGGGCATCCCGCGAATCAATGCCCAGCATTCTGACTTCTATGACATCCTTGCTGGATTCGGTCAGAAAAACGACTCCAGGGGACGTGACCTCATCAAAGGAGGTCAGCTTCCAATCCATTAGCTTATGCAGCTAAAGGAAGGGTTGCGTAACTTGTGCGATTGGCACTTGTTAGTTTGTACTGATTTCACGAGGTCGGTACCTCTCGGCTCGCAATCCGGAACCAGCCTCTCCCGTCGAGACCTGGCATCCCCATGCAACTTCATTATAGCAAAGCAAAAGCCTCCCTGCAAGTACAGGGAGGCTTTATTACAATATTCTTACAAATCTTACTCAGCAATTTGTTCGAGTTGTTCAGCAAGAATTCTGTTACCAAATTCGTTCAGTTTGTCAAACTCAGCCTGAACATCCAGAGCTGGGTCGTCAACAACTGCAGCCATAACAACTTCAATCTCATCCCGTACAAAGTCATAACCAGGTACAGCAGGTTCGAACCAACCATACTCTAAAAGGTCCCATGATGCTTTGTAGGTCGGGTTAGCGGCCATGTAATCGGTCATCATTTCAGCAACGGATTCGCGCACCGGGAAGTAACCGGAAGCTTCCGCCCAAAGTTTCTGGACTTCAGGGCTGGTGTAGTACTTGATGAAGATCCAGGCAGCCAGTTCGCGTTCGGGAGTGGATTTCGGGATTGAAACACTCGCGCCATAAACATCCTGCTTGGGTGTACCGGTGCTTGGTAAAGCAGCAACAGACCACTCAAAGCCAGCGCCTTCGTTGACAGCATCGGTGTAATAGGGCAGACCAGAACTGGAGCCAATGGTGAAGAGCAAGGTGCCATTACCAAAGTCAGTCTGATCGCCATAGTTTTCGGAAACCAGGCGGGCACAGCCATCTGCAAACAGACCCTGCAGGAATTTGAAGGCTTCTACAGCAGCGGGGCTGTTGAGGGTGTACTGATTGGTGGTTCCATCATAAATATCGCCGCCGAATGCGTAAGTCCAGGAGGCAAAGCGGGAGGTGTCGATGCTGAGCTGATAGCCCATCGAGCCTTCGGCTTTTGCGCCGCTGTAGGGCTGAGCAGCAGCTTTACAGGTCATCTCACGGAATTCTTCCGGAGTAGCAGGAGGAGCATCGTAGCCCAATTCTTTCAGCCAGCTCATGTTGTAATACATTACTTCCATGGAGCGGTTCGGGGCAAGACCCAAGCGCTGATTGTTGTACAGAGGATAGACATCCTGCTGGAAGAAGGAGGGGATGAAGTCGTCCTGATCTGCCTTTGCCATACCGTAGACAGGATCATTGATGACGGTGTTCATATCGAACATGGAATCAGCCAGTTGATAGGTAGCGATCTGGTTCTGATAACCAACCACGATATCGGGAACATCAGGAGTGTTGAGCAGGGCAAGCATCTTGGTGTAGATGTCGCCATATCCGCCGGCGTACTCAGCGGTCAGGGTGATGCCGTATTCGTTAGTGGCATTGAAATCGGAAACGATTTTTGCCATAGCGGCTTCACGGGCTTCACCAGTGTGTTGGTGCCAGAACACAATGTTCTTGGCAGGGGTAACTTTGGTCCAATCCACTGCGCCTTCAACCGGTGTTTCGGGTTCAGCGGCAGGCGTGCCACAGGCACTGAGCACCATGGCAGCAATCATAATGATTGCTATCAAACTAAACATCTTTCTCTTCATATTCAAAACCTCCATTTTGAATCTAATAATTTGATATCGAGAATTTTCTCGCTATCTTACGCTGTGTTTAATCCTACCCTTTCAGCCCAGTTGTTGCAATACCTTGGGTGAATTGTTTTTGGGTTAGGAAATAGATAATCAAGATTGGGATCAAAGAGATCACCGCTCCTGCCATCAATAAGTGTGTTTGCGGTCCAGCTTCGTTTACAAAGGACCACAAACCGACCATAATCGGTCGCCATGTGTCGTTCGTAGTGACCAATAATGGCCATTGGAACGCATTCCACGAGCCGGTAAAGCCGAATAATAGTACTGTCATGATAGGTGCTTTGCTGATCGGCAAGACAACCTGAATCAGGAAACGCAAATGGTCTGCCCCATCCATACGAGCGGCATCCCACAATTCCTTTGGGATTTGAGCAAAAAATTGTCTCAATAAAAAGATACTAAAGGCATTGGCAATAAATGGAACTGTCAGCGACCAATATTTATTGAGCCATGTGCCACCAGGAATTGGGAAAATGCTGCCCCGAATCAAGAGGTAGTTCGGGATCAGGGTCACTGATTCCGGGATCATCATGGTTGCCAAAAACAAACCGAACAAGATGTTCTTTGCCTTGAAATCGATTCTACCAAATGCATAACCGGCCAAAATCGATGTTGCGAGCAAACCAGCCAGGGTCCCAAGAGTAATCATGACACTATTGAAGAAATACTTTGAAAACTTTGCCTGGTTCCAGGCATCTACATAGTTGACCCATTGAGGAACTTTAGGCATTATCTGCCTGGTAATGGTCTCTCCAAGGGTCATCAAGGAACTGGATATCATCCAGAAAAATGGGAATATGAAAATTAAAGCTCCAAGGATCAGGATGGAATAAGTTAACAATCGTCCAATGTAAAAATATGGGGATCGTTTGGCACGGGTCGTTACAACTGGTTGTTTTTTCACTGTAACACTATCCATAGAAGACCCTCTCTCCCATCAGTTTGTTTTGGGCAAGTGTTAGGCCAAGAATTACCAGGAATAAAACGATTGCCTGGGCAGTTGCGATTCCATATTGATTAGCTTTGTAGAAGTTATCAAAGATTAACAAACTGGTTGTTATCACCGAATCGCCGGCACTGGGTGTTCTCAAAACATAAATATGATTGAAAGCTTTAAAGGTGCCAATAAAACCGATTAGTACAAGGTAAAAAGTGGTTGGTGAAAGCAGCGGCATGGTGATACTCCGAAACATCTGTGCTCGCGTCGCGCCATCGATTTCAGCCGCTTCGTAAGTTTCTTTGGGGATATTTCCCAAACCAGCCAGAAAAATCACGGTGTTGTAGCCTACAAAAGACCAGATACCATATAGCATAATCGAAAACAGAGCAAGGCTGGGACCAGCCAGCAATCCAGAAATATCCAAACCAAGCAGATTTAAGAGTGGTTTTGGTTCAAATCGCCATTTTTGCGGGCTAATTCCAAACCATCCTACGATCATGTTCGCAATAGATGTTTCCCTTGATGAAAAAATGATTTGGAAGACTACCGCAGAAGTAACAGAAGGGGTGACATAAGGCAGGAAATAGAGCATTCTGAAGAAATCTTTTCCAATAATGTCCTGATACAGCAAGAATGCCAGGATCATCCCCAAAATCACCTCTGCAGGCACAGTTCCTAAGGCATAATATAAGGTCACAATCAGAGATTTAAGGAAATTTTGATTTCCACTGTCAAACATCTGTCCCCAGCCAGAAACAAATATTACGCCACCTACAATCATCACCACTGCGGCAATGATTTTTGCGATTGATTGACTCTTGTTGAGAGATTTGAAGGCATTGCTCCAGATCAAAAATGCTCCCATGATTAGGGCAACACCAGCCAGAGTGATTAAGAGGTTAGTCCAGCTTCCAAAAATTAAAAGATAATTTTTACCACCAACAAAAGCGCCTTTGGTCACACGCCAATTGAACAGACTCATATAAAATGAGTAAATGATTGGGAATAAACCAAATATTAAAATTACGATCAGAGCTGGAAGGATAAATAAATAGCCAGTTAATTCTTCTCTGCGCCTTAGCTTATGCAAAGTCAACCCGGATTTTTGTGGCTTTTCACTGATAGTCGCTTCAGTCAAAGAGAACTCCTCTCTTCCTTATCTTCATCATAAAAACGATTATAAACAATAATACCAGTTTTTTGCAAAATTCTAAGTGAGTAGTTAAGCAAACCATCATTCATTTGCTGAATTTTCTTTCAATTCGATGTAACCAAGAATCGATCCCGGAAATTTATCTGTGATAATTAAAAAACCCAAATCGCCAAATTCTGCAAGCCCTTCCCAGTTGCGGGCCTCATCGTTTTCCAATAATTCCAGGTAAAGAGGAGGGCTTTGAGATAAGAGAAAACCTTCTTGAGTCAAACAATATTTAACCAAGCGTTCAACTGGTTCGTTAAGTTGATGGCTATCCCCTAGTCCATACTTAACAGAGATTGGATCCTCATCAACCATCAAATGAGTGTCGCCAGGAAAGAAATAATTGATCATCCAGAAACACCCATCACTATCAACCAGAGAAGCATCAGTTAGTCGAAAATTGATGGGATCAACTTTTATTTCGTTCATCTCTTTCAGGGCTGGGTCAAATCTGATGGCATAAGGATTGTCGTTTTGTGCTTCTCCGTTTTGCTCAAAAAACGCATAAATAAAATTCCCATCACTAGTCAAGGTTTCGTAGCTGGCATTGCTGCTATTGTTTTGTACTGGCAGTTCCACCAGACTGGAACCATCCAAACTGATTGAAGATAAATTTTCCTGGCTTGACTCAACCGTTCCTCTTACGAGAAATGATTTCATTGGGTTGCCACCGCGAGTTTCAATCGTCATGTAAACAGCGTCTTCTATAAAAACGATTGCCTCGAAGCCTTCAAAACCATCCAATTGTCTGGAAAAACCGGCATCATCGAATGGAATCGTGTTAACTTTAATTTCAGTTTTTGGATTATTGATGAAATCTACTAGATTTTGCTGATCAATGGTGTAAAGTGAGCCACTCCGATCCCCTGCCAGCCTGTTTGGATATTGAGGGAGTAAGATCAGAGACTCCTTATACCAGGCAAGACCAGAGTATTCCATTGAAGCAGAAGCCAGCTCATTGGGCAATGGAATCTTAAGAATGGACTGTTCTACTATTGCACTAATTTGAGATATGGAAGTTGCGGAATCATTCGTTATCGGTAATCCAGGTAAATTGACTCCATTATCCTTAATGCTGCACGCAACTAAAAGCATCATCAAGCTCACTAAAAAAATGCAAATAAATTTTCTTCTATTCATAATAAGCAAAATCAAAAATGGCAATGATTGGGTCGTGATCGCTAAGCTGGTCATCAGCCGCCAGCACAGAGTTCAAATTGAGCGGTCGGAATGTATTGAAGTTCTGCATAAATGATTCAGAAACCAGCATTTGGTCCATAACCTGGGCGTTGCCTTCGTGGATATAGGTGAACCACAATTCCCGATTGACAGTATCAAATAAGTTCGTTAATTGTGTACCAGCAAGCGTTTGAATGGATTCGGTCCATGGAAAATCGTTCAAATCACCGGAAACCAGGATTTTGGCTTGAGGGTCACGCTCGAGGATGTCTTTTACAAAGCCGTTTACCGCTTTAGCCTGAGCGATTCTCTGCTTCTCGCTATCCAGGTTTGGTGGTTGCCTGTCTCCGTAGAGAGGTCCATCCGGTCCTTTAGAGTTGAAGTGTACACCAATCACAAAAAAAATCTGTTCCATGAACTGGAATTGGGCAACGATCGGTTTGCGGCTTTGACCAAAAGCATAATTACTAGGCCAGATCAGTCCAGGGTTGTTCGTCAATGCCAGGTCGGTGCCTTGACCTTTCAAACCAACTTCCTGCCCTGCCTTTCCCGGTGTGGCTGAAAGAAAACGCAATCCCCGGTCCAGGCGAAACATGATCACAACCCGTATGTTGCCCCCATTTACACCGCCATCAGTATTCCTTTCAGGATCGATGTTGAACCAGCGATAATCCGGACCGCCCTTTTCTTTGATTGCCCCGGCAAAACTCGCCAGATTTTTTTCCGCGCTTACTACAGCGGAATTTAGCCTGCCATCATCATCCATTACTTCCTGAAGTAACAGGATATCCGGTGACCCCAGGTCATTAACGATCATGCTGGCAAATCCCGCTACCCGTACCGGTGACTCAAGGTGGCTGAGGTTGAGCAAGTTCAAATTTGCAACAGAAATCTGAGTAGATGTCATAACAGGAAGTTCAACATCAGTATTTTTTTCTACCAATCCCATATTCTGGAAAACGATTTTTTCGGTTGGTTGGATTTTGTAATTCCCAACCAAAAGTTGGGGCATTCGAATGAATTTATCATCCAGCATGATCCGTTCAGGATTTGGGTCGTCTTCTGCGAGTAAAAGCACGCCGGCAGGGCTTAATCCGCTGGCATTTTTTCCCACATCCGCTACTACGATCACTTCATTGTAAGAATTGATCGAACTGACTACAATCGCATTGTTGACCTGGACGCGCATGCTCTCCAAACTTTCAAAGAAATCCATACCGTCTTCATCCGGATCAAACAAGGCTGCATTTCGCCCGACATAACCATTTACATCATTCTCGATAATTCGATCGGGGATTTGCCGGCCTGCTTCCCCTATCAATACTGGCATTGGCAAGTCATTTCCGCTACTCAATACTTCTACTTCTCTTGTGCGCAAACTGGTTCTTGATAAGGAGTTCTCACCAATCCCTGCCGGGTTATATTCCCGCACCTCTGCGCTTGAAATCATCACCTCATCGCCGATTTTAACTGTAGCAAACGCGAGCAAATCGATATAAATTCCTTCGGAAGTAGACGGATCCTCATCGGGAGTTTCAGATTGAATGTAAAAGCCCCCACCATCGATCGCCGTTACGATGCCCTTTACGCAATAAACCTCTTGCCCATCGTATGGTGAGCGGTGACCAGCCCCCTGCACCTGGCTGATTGCACGTAGGTCTGCATTATTCCGGCATGAGCCTGTTTGCATATTGACATTGTTCTGAGGAGCTGAAATACAACCAAATAACCATAGAAAACTGGAGAAAATTAAGACAACGTATTTTAGATATGAATTTTTCATGTTAAATCTCATCCAGGTATTTTACCGTAACAATCAAATTTTCCTTAAGGTTCAGAATTTTCGTTTAGAATGTAAGTCATGGAAATTCAAGCAGCTATCGCAAAAATAGACCGGTACTCTTCCAACGAGGAAGGAAACAAAGTCGAAATAATTGAGCGACCGAATGGTGGCATTTCAATTGTTTTAGCTGAAGGTAAATTGAACGGTAATCGCTCAAAAGGCGTCAGCATGAAGGCAGTTCACGCAGTGTTGAACCTGATTGCCGAAGGAGTGCCGGACAGTGCTTCGGCGCGGGTGGTATTGCACCGGATCCGGGATGAACATCGGGATGCCGCTGATGTTAACATTTCGATCATTTCGTGCGATTTAAGGTCAAATACGATTGTTATCACAAAAAACAACGCAGTGCCTGTTTTAACTTTTGAAGATGGCGAAAGACGCTTCCTTCCTTTGGATGCAGATCCAGAATCGCATAAATATGACCCTGTGGTTTATCAATTTGAATTTCGTTTGGGGCAGACTTTCATCCTCCTAACTGAAGGTGTCAAAAATGCCGGTGCTTATAGTAATAACAAAATTGACCTCCGTACAGCCCTTGGCTCTCTTTACGATGATGATAATGATGAACCTGGAGTTCAGGATATAGCTAATAATTTGTTGAACCAAGCTATCGCTCATGACAGCGGCAGACCGCGTGATGATATGACGGTAGTTGTCCTAAAAGTCTCACCAGCCAATACCAAGGACATTCGCCGTGAGTGCGTTAGTTTTCCCATTAATCAAAGTTTTTAATTAGGAGAGATGATGCGAGAAGATGTTGTTTTGATCACAGGTGCCAATGGAGAGATTGGTCACGGATTGATTGATTATCTTTCCGAGCACGATTTCACAATAGTAGCCCTCGACCTGAATCCACTGGATAAGGAGTTGCGACCCAAGGTTGCCCATTATTTGGTTGGGGACATTCTGGACCAATTATTGTTGGGTCGGCTGGTTGTTGAGCACAAAATCAAGACCATCTATCACCTTGCGTCTATCCTTTCCACTAAGGCAGAATACAATCCTGAAACCGCTCATACGATCAATGTAGAAGGAACACTAAACTTGCTTCGGTTGGCAGTTGAACAATCAAAATGGCACGGTGAACCAGTAAAATTCATTTATCCAAGCTCAATCGCGGCTTACGGTCTCCCCTCTCTTGAGACAAAGATGAGGGTAGGAAAGGTGCACGAAGACCAGTACACAGAGCCTACCACAATGTACGGCTGCAATAAGTTATATTGTGAGAACCTGGGGCGTTATTACAGCCGGTATTATCGTCAGTTAGCTGTTGATTACAACCCTAATATTTCTGTTGATTTTCGCTGTATCCGCTTCCCAGGTTTGATCAGTGCCCAAACTATTCCGACTGGTGGCACCAGTGATTACGGTCCTGAGATGCTGCACGCCGCTGCGAAAGGCGTCGAATACAACTGCTTTGTTCGTCCGGATGCTGTGCTGCCTTTCATGGTAATGCCCGACGCGGTCAAATCGCTGATAATGCTCGAAAACGCAGATCGGGAGAGACTAACCAGGGATGTTTACAACGTCACCAGTTTCAATCCCACTGCCCAGGAAATCTTTGATATTACGATGAAGGCATTTCCGAAAGCTAAAATCAACTTTGTTCCTGATATTAAACGTCAGGGAATTGTTGATACCTGGCCAGCAGATACTGACGACTCGGCTGCTCGAAATGACTGGGATTGGCAGCCTGACTACGATCAAACTCGTGCTTTTGAAGACTATTTGATCCCTGCCATTAGAAAGCAATATACTTAAGAGTAGAAGGTACTATGCCGATTTACGAATATCAATGCAAGGATTGCGGCAAGAAGTTTGAGTTGTTGCGGTCTTTTTCACAAGCAGATGAGCAAACACAATGCCAATCCTGCAACTCAACCGAAGTCAGACGACTGGTAACTGCAGCTAACGCTTTTAGTAATGGTGCCAGCCTGGGTGGTAGCAGTCAGTGTGGTTCCTGCGCTTCAGGAAATTGCTCAAGCTGCGGAATAAACTGATGAAATCAGACTATTACCAGGGCAAAACTGTCCTGATTACAGGCGGGTCGAGTGGAATTGGCTTTGCCCTCGCGAACGCTCTTGTCCAGATGGATGCCAGCGTCATACTTCTCGCAAGGGATTATGAAAACTTGAAAACTGCCAGAGCATCCATTTTGGAAAAATATCCAAAGGCAATGGTCAAGATCGTTTCTGCCGATGTCACCGATGCTGCCTCACTGACAAATATCTATGATAAATATCTCCGCACTCACGACACTCCGGAAATCCTCATCAATTGTGCAGGGGTTGCACGACCTGGCTATGTAGAGGAATTGCCCCTTGATATCTATCGCTGGACCATGGACATCGACTATCACGGCACGGTCAATATGATCAAAATTCTCTTGCCCGGTATGCTTGAGCGTGGTTCTGGTCACATCATCAATATTTCCTCTATTGCGGGAGTGGTTGGTATTTTTGGCTATACCGCCTATTCTGGCGCAAAGTTTGCTGTAAAAGGTTTCACCGATGCCCTCAGGTCAGAGGTCAAATCCAAAGGGATCAGGGTATCCATAGTGTATCCCCCTGATACTGATACGCCACAGCTACACTGGGAAAACCAATATAAACCAATGGAAACACGGGCAATTTCAGGCACTGCTAAACCAGTTTCCTCTAAAATGGTAGCAGAGACTATTTTGAAAGATGCTGCGAAAGGAAAATATACAATTACCCCTGGTGTTGAAGCCAAGATAATGTATTATGCCAGTACAAGGTTTAGCAGATGGGTACGCTGGCTGCTGGATTTCATCGTTGCCAAAGCAAAAAAGAACAAAGATTAACTCGTCAGATATTCAATGGATATCACTCAAACCCTTGATGATTGGCTGAAAGAGGCAGAGTTCGCTGAAAATATTGCTTACCAGCAACTGACTCCGCCCAGACAAGCACTATTCGAACCTTTTCCTTCTAGCATCCACTCTGCTCTAAAAAGGACTCTAAACGGAAAAGGGATTACCGCACTGTATTCCCACCAGGCAAAAGCCATCAGCCTCTTGGAATCAGGTGAAAATATCGTTATCTCAACCGGGACTTCCAGTGGGAAAAGTCTGTGCTACGGCATCCCGATCTTAAATCAACAACTAAACCAGCCTGGGACAACCTCCCTGCTGCTATTCCCAACCAAAGCACTTACCAATGATCAATACAACAATTTTGCTGATCATGCTGAACAGCTACCAGATGGAAACATCAAACCTGCGATCTACGATGGTGATACTCCCAACCATCAGCGCTCGGCTATGCGCAAGTCCGCAACAATTCTGATGACTAACCCGGATATGCTGCACCAGGGTATTCTTCCGCATCATACAAACTGGGCGCGTTTTTTCTCGAATCTTCGCTTTGTTGTGATCGATGAAATCCACATCTACCGCGGTGTTTTTGGCTCTCATTTTGCGAATTTGATGCGGAGACTAAAGCGAATTTGCGCTTTTTACAATGCCTACCCTCAGTTTGTGTTGACCTCTGCTACCATTGGTAACCCGGAAGAGCTCGCAGCAAGCTTGATCGAGCAAAAAGTGCACCTGATCGATGAGGATGGCTCGCCTAAGGGTCCCGCTCATTTCCTGGTTTACAACCCTCCTTTAGTGGATGAAAAACTCGGTATTCGCAAGAGCAGCATCGATTTTGGCGTAACCTTCGCTCAAAAGTTGATGCATGCCGACCATCAGTCTCTTGTTTTTGCCCGCACCCGCCGCACGGTTGAAATGCTCCTGACCTATCTTCGCAACAGGCTTCCCTTACAAGAACAAAGTGCCGTTCGTGGTTATCGCAGTGGCTATCTTAAGTCTGAACGGCGTGAAATCGAACAGGGATTGAAGTCAGGCTCAGTTCGAGCGGTCTTCTCAACCTCCGCGCTTGAATTGGGTGTGGACATTGGCGATCTTGATGCAGTTATCCTGGTGGGCTTCCCCGGAACGATTGCCACAACCCATCAAAGAATTGGCAGAGCTGGTCGTCAACAGCAGCCTTCGTTGGGGATCATGATCGCGACCAACGAAGCCATGGATCAATATTTAGCTGCCCATCCTGAATATTTGGTCGATCGAAATCCCGAACAGGCACTAATTGACCCGCAAAACCTGGTTATTTTGCTGCAACATATCGGCTGCGCAGCTTTTGAGTTGCCTTTCTCCAGAAGTGAAGGTTTTGGTTCCATGAACCCGGAAGAACTTGCCCGTTTTCTGGATTTGTTGGAACAATCCGGGTCATTAACCCGCCAGGGAGAAGAATATTATTGGCTCGCGGACCGTTACCCGGCCGCAGAAGTCTCACTTCGATCCTCAACTCCCAATGTGGTCAGCCTTAATGTGGTTGAAGAAAATAACGAATCCCATTTTATTGGTTCTGTTGATGCTAATGCTGCCCGCTGGTATGTTCACAAAGACGCCATCTATCTGCACGATGCCGAGATGTACGAGGTGATGGATCTGAACCTTGAACAAGGTGTCTGTTATTTAAAACCCAGTCATTCAGAATACTTTACCATCCCGGTAATCGATACCAGGATCATTGAGTACAACCTCACCTCTTCAGTAAGCTACCAAAATTTTTCTGCCAATTATGGCAGCCTCGATTTGGAAATCTCGATCAACACCTTCCAGAAGAAACGCTGGATGACAAACGAATTGCTTGGCGTTGGTCAGATTGACTTGCCACCTCAAAACCTGCATACCACCGGTTTTTGGTTGGGAATTTCACCCAATTTCGTAGAGACATTACGCAGCGAAAAGCTTTGGGGGGCTGACCCAAACGTCTATGGTCCAGATTGGAATCGATTGCGTCAAAAAATTTTGCTGCGCGACAATTACACCTGCCGCAGTTGCGGTAAAACCTTTGATGTGTCAGAATTACACGTTCACCATCTACAGCCTTTCCGAACCTTTGCTGACCCAGCCATGGCAAACCAGCCATCAAACCTTGTCACGCTTTGTGCCTCTTGCCACCACAAAGCAGAAATCAACGTGATGGTGCGCAGTGGCTTGGCAGCAGCTTCATATGCCCTGCGCAGCATTGCTCCCCTCTTGATCATGTGTGACCGTGAAGACATCTCACTGTTGTCCGAAAACCGATCAATTTTGAACGATGCCAACCCGGCAATCCTGGTGTACGATAATGTCCCAGGTGGGATCGGACTCTCAAGGAAACTTTACGACTTACGCAATTTTTGGATCGACAGAGCAATCGAGGTAATCCAGGATTGTCAATGCGAATCAGGCTGCCCGGCCTGTGTTGGTCCGGTAGGCGAACCAGGTTATGGCGGTAAAAAAGAAGCTTTAGCTCTTCTGAAGGGCTTGCGTTATGGATAATTGGTCAGATTTGTCTGAACAGCTCAAAAAATTGGGCGTGCAGCTCGGTAAGGACAAGCCGCTCCCAGTTCCCATAAAAAAGAATATCCCGATCGAATCTTTGGTTCCTGGTCATGAATTCGACACCATTTTTGGCAAGATATTTTCTTCCAATCACCAATATTCACACCAGCACCGACATGGCGCTGTGCCGCTGAAACCCTTCACGACTTACCAGGTCTTGTGTGAATGGGCTCAAGCTGCGCACTTGGCAAACAACGATATTTCCGAATTTGTTTTCTTTGACACCGAAACTACCGGTCTCTCAGGTGGAACCGGCACCATCCCCTTTATGATCGGTGCAGGTCGCTTCAACGGTGATCAATTTGTCCTTGAGCAGTTTTTCCTGCGCAATCCTGCTGAAGAAAAAGCTCAATTGGCAGCCTTGACCGAATTTGTGGATGGCGCCAAAGCGGTGGTCAGCTATAACGGGAAATCCTTTGACCTCCCGATCATTAACACACGCTACATTCTCAACCGTTTGAGCAATCCCTTTGACGAAATGGGTCACATCGATTTGTTACATATCACCCGCCGCGTCTGGAAACGCCGTTTGAAGCAATGCAATCTTGGAAACATTGAAAAAGAAATCCTTGACTTCTATCGGACAGACGAAGATATTCCGGGTTACCTGGTGCCTGAGTTTTACCGCAATTACATTGTGGATGGGGATGCCAGTCAAATCGCTAAAATTTTCTATCACAATGAAGTAGACGTTGTCAGTCTTTCCGCCTTGTTCACCACGCTTGCAGCGATTCTGGAAGACCCAACTTCAGAGAATCTCGAGCACGCCGAAGATATCTACTCCATTGGCCGCCTTATGGAAAGCCTTAACAGGGAAGTGCTCGCAGAACAACTGTACTCATCCAAACACTTCTTATCGTCAAATGACGAGGAGTTGGTTCTTTCTCTCCTATCTCGCGCCCGCATCTATAAGAAAAATAAAAAATACAGCGAGGCACTGCCCTTATGGATCCAAGCCCACAAGCTTGGTTCAATTGATGCTGCTATAGAATTGGCTAAATATTACGAACATACTGTAAAGGACTATTCTGAAGCACTTGAAATCACGAATCAACTGCTCCAGCAATTAGCATCAAACTCGTCAGAGGTGTTTAATAATAATACCCTGGCTCAACTCCAACACCGCCGATACCGCCTTCTCAAGAGATTAAAAATAACCTTAATGTAGATATCTTACGTTTTTCCGAATTTGACCGAAAACTTCCTTACGTGCCTATGCTTGTTTTTACACATAATCTGTTTTTATTAAGGTAATTTTTTGTGTCGGTGATAAAATCTAAAAAATACAAGAAAAGGGAAAAACATCATGAATATTTTTCACCGTCGATATGTTTCTATATCCTTATTATTTTTATTCTTGGCTCTTTTTTTTGTTTTTGATACACATGCTGAAAACACCCCTGAAATAGATATTCATCAAGTTATATATTCTGAAATCTCTTCAGGCTCCAACCATGCTTGTGCTTTAACCGATGATAATCAACTGAAATGTTGGGGGAGTAACTCATGGGGTCAGATCGGT
>CAZYIJ010000028.1:0-17468 GCA_964647425.1 uncultured Anaerolineaceae bacterium | reverse complement strand
CAGCGATGTCTCCGAACGTTTGTCAACTATGTCCCCGGTCTGTACATCCCAGGAGAGGCCTTAAGATTAAGATGTAAATTCCTTTTATTGGATGATACTTACAATGGTGATAAAAATATTGTGGCTTTAGTCTTCTCCTTGGAGAAGGGGGACCACGAAGTGGTGGATGAGGTGTGCCGTATAGATACATATCCTCGAGGAGAAATCAAGAATTTTCCCCAACCCATATTCCTCCCACTACATGCCACCTCACATTTTAATTTTCTTCATTTCCCCTACAATTCCTACAATTTCGCTTGACTTTCTCCTGGTTCAGAATTATAGTTAACTGCTCTTAACTATTAAGCAGGATTATATGAAAGAAGAATTTCTACAATCACTCTTCGACCTGGCAGATTTGATCACTCGACATTCTTTTATCGAGCGTTTTCATTTCATTCAGGAATCTGGGTTCTCGCATAGCCAGATGATGAGCTTGTTTTACTTAAATCGCAACCAAAACGTGGCTATCAACACCCTGGCTAGCCATTTGGGCATCTCAAATCCGGCTGTGTCCCAAATGATCGAAAAATTGGTTCGTTCAGGAATGGTGAGGAGGATAGACAATCCTCATGACCGACGCGGTAAATTGCTTGAGTTGACACAGGAAGGCAAAGACCTGGTATCACAAGCAAAAATCGCCCATCATCTATGGATTCGGGCATTGGCAGAGACCATTCAACCTGAAGATTTCCCAATAATAGAAAAATCAATTCAAATCATTCTCGACAAACATGCTTTATTACAATCTGCGCAAGAACAATCTTCCGTTCAAGGTGAAAACTAACTTATGCTTAGACTAAAGAAATACATCCTTCCCTATTGGAAAAGCATCCTTCTCGCGATATTGATGGTCGTTGTGGTTGCTTCGGCGGATCTTGCCTTGCCCGATCTGCTCTCTCAGATCATCAATGTCGGCATCCAACAGCGCGGTATCGAAAGCGGTACTCCCGATGCTATCAGCACTGAGACAATGCAATCTCTAAAGCTGTTGCAAAGCGCGCAAGATCACGAAGTCTTTCTGGCAAATTACGAACTAGTGGAACCTGGATCGCAACGAGCTATTTCAATGCTCGAAGAGATTCCAGCCCTTCAAGACGAGCCGGTTTATGTGATCAAGACTATCGATGATGCCACCAGGCAATCTATGGAAGAGCTGGTTTCCAAACCCCTGATCTTCATCCAGGCAGTCAACTTGATCCAGAACAACCCGGAACAGGCTAAACAACTGCTTGGAGAAAATTTTCCAACCCAAACAATGCAACTCCCCCAGGGCGTCAGCCTGGACCAACTACTCCAGGCTATGCCGGCTGAGCAGAGAATTGCTTTGGAAGAGGCTGTTGGTGAGCACCTTTCGTCACTGGAAGGTTCCATTTTGCGTCAGTTGACGATCTCTGCCATCACCGCGGAATATACCCGCCTGGGCATAGACACGCAAAAAAGCCAAAACGACTACATTCTTAGTGTTGGCTTGCGCATGATCCTTGTGGCAGTGGTTGGGCTGATTGCTTCATTGATAGTCAGTTTTCTTGCTTCTCGCACCGCCGCGGCTGTCGCCAGGGATGTCCGGTCTGCCATCTTCACAAAGGTGGAGAACTTCACCACGGCTGAATTTGAAAAATTCTCTACTGCTTCTCTCATCACCCGCACAACTAATGATGTGACCCAGGTGCAGATGGTGGTGTTTATGTTGATCAGGATGGCGTTCCAGGCGCCCTTGATTGGAACTTTGGGCATCATCTATGCGCTAGACAAAAGCCCTGGCATGTGGTGGACCATTGCATTGATAGTCGGAGCACTTCTGATCGTGATAATGTCCCTATTTGCGATTGTCCTGCCCAAGTTCAAAATTATCCAGGAACTTATCGACCGTCTCAACCTGGTCATGCGGGAAAATCTGTCTGGCTTGATGGTGATCAGAGCGTTCAATAAACAACGCTTTGAAGAAAACCGCTTCGACAAAGCCAATATCGATGTTACTGACAACCAGGTCTTTGTCGGCAGAGCAATGTCTTTTGTTTTTCCGTTGATGAATTTGGTTATGCTGAGTGGACAGGTCCTCGTTATTGCCGTTGGAGCAAGGTATGTTGCCCAGAGCGCCATACAAGTTGGGGACTTGATCGCGTTTATGCAATATTCGATGCAAATATTCTTCTCATTTATGCACTTATCGATGCTTCTTATCTTTATTCCCCGCGCTGCTGTCTCGGGAAAGCGCATTGCTGACGTTTTGGAGACACCATTCGTTATCACTGATCCGGAACAACCAACAGAACTTCCAGAACCGGTAAGAGGCCTTGTGGAATTCCATGATGTTGATTTCAGATATCCAGAGGCGGAGGAAGATGTTTTACATGACATCAGTTTCAGGGCAGAACCCGGAGAAGTAACCGCAATTATCGGTTCAACTGGTTCAGGCAAATCCACCCTTATCAACCTGCTTCCGCGCTTTTTTGATGTAACCAAAGGTGCCATCACGGTTGACGGAGTCGACATCCGTAATCTAACTCAAAAGCAATTACGGGATCAAATCGGTTATGCGCCACAAAAAGGTCTCCTCTTTAGTGGAACCGTTGCCAGCAATCTGCAGGTAGGAAAACCCAATGCCTCTGATGAAGATATGCTTAAAGCAATTCAAATTTCCCAGGCGGAAGATTTTGTAACTAGTAATGAAAACGGCTTAAATATGGAAATTTCTCAGGGAGGAACCAACGTTTCAGGAGGTCAAAAACAACGGCTCTCGATTGCCAGAGCGGTGATAAAAAAACCACCGATCTTCATCTTTGATGACACCTTCTCCGCGCTCGATTTCAAGACGGACGCGGCACTCAGGCAGGCAATCAATCAGAAGCTAACTGGCAGAACACTGCTCGTGGTAACACAGCGGGTATCAACCGCCAAACAATCTGATCAAATATTGGTTTTGGATAATGGGCGTGTGGTAGGCAAAGGTAAACATAGCGAGCTGATGCAAAACTGTAAAACCTACCAGGAAATTGCCAGTTCACAGCTCAGTGAGGCGGAGTTAGCATGAGTAACAATACACGACCTCAACCTGTCAACAACGACAACAAAAATTCCAAAGCCCAAGCACAGCGACCGCCCATTCGCAGGGGAGGTGGACCCGGCGCGTTAATGCCCGGAGAAAAAGCCCGGGATTTCAAAGGCAGCATGCGGCACCTGATTCGCTATCTTGGTAAGTATCGATGGCTGATCCTGTTTACAATGCTCCTTGCAGCCGGCTCAACCGTATTCTCGATCTTTGGTCCCCGCACCCTCGGTCAGGCAACAACGGAACTCTACCTTGGAGTTCAACGCATGGTTCAGAATGATCCTCGTGGCATCGATTTTGTTCGTCTGAATCAAATCTTTGTGCAAGTTTTGATTCTGTATCTGATCTCAACATTACTCGGCGTGATTCAGGGCTATGTTCTGACAACCATCTCCGCGAAAATCACGTACCAGCTGCGTAAAGAGATTTCCGAGAAACTTAACCGGCTTCCGATCAGCTTTTTTGATAAGGTCACCCATGGAGAGGTCCTTTCTCGAGTCACAAACGATGTTGATACGATCAATCAGACTCTAAATCAGAGCCTCTCCCAAATCATTACATCCTTGACCCGCGTAGTCGGCGTTCTGATCATGATGCTGAGCATCAACTGGTTGATGACCTTGATCGGTGTTGCTATGGTTCCGCTTGCGATGATCTTTATCCGGTTTGTTGTCAGTAAATCTCAGGTTTACTACCGCCGTCAACAGGAATACCTCGGTCATATTAATGGTCATGTGGAAGAAATGTATGGTGGGCACGTGGTCCTCAAAGCATTTAATGGCGAGAAAGCCAGTATCGCTCGCTTTGATGAATTGAACGACACCCTTTATGACAGTGCCTGGCGCTCACAATTTTTGACAGCTGTGATCATGCCCAGCATGCGTCTGATAAGCAACTTTGGTTATATATCAGTTGCCATGTTGGGTGGTTCTCTGGTAATTCAGGGTAAGTTAAACGTTGGTGATATTCAAGCGTTCATCTCTTACTTGCGCTCCTTCCAGGACCCCTTGTTACAAATTGCAAATATCACCAACATCCTCCAGCAAACCGCAGCCGCGGCAGAGCGGGTTTTCGAGTTCTTACATGAACCTGAGGTTGTCCCTGAAACTGAAAATCCGGTCTATCTGGACCAGGTCAAAGGCGCCGTGGAATTCAAGAATGTCCACTTCGGATACGATTCCGAAAACCCAGTGATTAAAGACTTTTCTGTCAAGGTCGAACCTGGGCAGCAGATCGCGATTGTTGGGCCAACCGGAGCAGGCAAGACCACGCTTGTAAAGCTGCTGATGCGTTACTATGATATCGACAGCGGCGAAATTTTTGTAGACGGAGTAAACATCAAAGACTTCAGTCGGAATGACCTTCGCAGCAAGTTCGCCATGGTTCTCCAGGACACCTGGTTATTTAATGGAACCATCCGGGAAAATATCCGCTATGGTCGCCAGGAAGCAACGGACGAAGAAGTTGAACAGGCAGCTGATATGGCATATGCAGATCATTTCACTCGCACCTTACCCGGTGGCTATGAGATGGTGCTAAACGAAGAGGCTTCCAATGTATCGGCTGGTCAGAAACAGCTGCTTACAATTGCACGCGCAGTTCTTGCCAATCCTTCCATTCTCATTCTGGATGAAGCTACCAGCTCAGTCGACACTCGAACGGAAATATTGATCCAGAAAGCAATGGACAAGCTAATGAAAGGCAGAACCTCCTTTGTAATTGCCCATCGCCTATCCACCATCCGCAACGCGGATAGAATTTTAGTGCTTAAGGATGGGGATATTGTGGAACAGGGAACACACGAAAGCCTGCTTGAAGACAACGGCTTTTACGCCGAGCTTTATAACAGCCAGTTCGCTACCCAGGCAGTCTAAAAAAATAATACCGAACAAGTACCAAAAAAGAGGGCAAAAGCCCTCTTTTTTGGTTAACGGATCTGTTTGAAAAACCCGGAAATCGAGCTACCCTTCTTGCTGTTGCAATTCCTCTTCCACGATCCGGATGCCGCTGCTCGCACCGATGCGGTTTGCCCCTGCTTCCACCATTTTCATTGCGTCAGAAAGACTTCGGATGCCGCCGGCTGCTTTGACGCCCAGTTTATCCCCAACCACACTGCGCATCAGGGCTACATCTTCCACTGTCGCCCCACCCGATGAAAAACCAGTAGAGGTTTTCACAAAATCAGCTTCAGCCTCCATGGCAATCAGGCAGGCGGTTACTTTTTCTTCGTCAGTCAATAAACAGGTTTCGATGATCACCTTGACGATTGCATCCCGGCTGTGGGCTTCCAAAACGACTTCCCGGATATCCCGCGCAACTGCCACCAGGTTTCCAGATTTCAACTCGCCCACGTTCATGACCATGTCAATCTCGACCGCGCCACCTTTGATCGCTCGTTTTGTTTCAGCTCTTTTCAGTTTGGTAGTCATAGCACCCAAAGGGAAACCGATCGTGGCCGCTATTTTGACCGGGCTGCCGGCTAAAGATTTTTTACACTGTTTCACCCAATAGCCATTCACGCAAACCGCGCCAAACCCGTAAGTGATGGCTTCCCGGCAAAGTTGCTCAATTTGAGCAACCGTGGCATCAGGTTTAAGCAGCGTATGGTCGATCATCCCTGCTAATTTGCTCTGGTTCGCAGTTGAAGAGCCGAGAGTTTCAGCATGTACTCGTAGAACACGCCCATCTTTATCAAAAACTGTTGTAATTTGTTGGTTGTTGTGGACTGCAACACTTTCATAGGTTTGGGGGGTGTTTTCGTTTTCAGTCATTTTTTCTCCTTTTTTATCGCGCTTGCATTCTTATTTTGACCAGTTTGTGTCAATCAGACAGTCGCCTGAGGAATAAAATGTATTATGATTAATTGACTGCATTATAAGACCAGCGGTCACTCTTAGCGAGGGTTAATCATAACGAAAGTAGCATGAAAAGTCCAGAATTCAAAACCATAAGCGCTGTTGCGCATCCGAATATCGCTTTCATTAAATACTGGGGCAACCGGAATCAGGCGCTGCGCCTACCTTGTAACAGCTCGCTCTCGATGAATCTTTCCGGGCTCGAAACCCGCACAACCGTGCGTTTTGACCCACATCTCACACGCGACGTTTTCGTTTTCTCAGGAGAGGTGGTGGTTGGACCAGTGTTGGAACGAGTCAGCAGTTTTCTTGACCGCATCCGTTCGCTGGCAAAACTGAATGTCTACGCGCATATTATTAGCCGAAACAATTTCCCAGTTGGTGCAGGGATTGCTTCCTCCGCCTCAGCCTTTGCTGCCCTGGCATTGGCAGCCAGCCATGCAATTGGATTGGATCTGAATGAACAGGAACTATCTCGTCTTGCCCGGAGGGGTTCTGGTTCTGCCAGCCGGTCGATACCCGGTGGTTTCGTCGAGTGGCAAGCAGGAATAAGCGATGCGGACTCTTTTGCCTTCTCTATCGCTCCTGCCAACCACTGGGATTTGGTAGACCTGGTCTGCGTGCTCGACAGCGCTCACAAAACCGTTGGTTCAACCGGTGGGCATGCCCTGGCAGACAGTTCGCCCTTACAGCCAATCCGCCTTGCACATGTGCAGGAACGGGTCGATCAATGCCGCAAAGCGATTTTGGAAAGGGATTTTGAGAGTTTCGCCCAAGTAGTGGAAGAAGATTCAAATTTTATGCACGCCGTGATGCGCACAAGCACCCCTCCTCTGCACTACTGGCTGCCTGAAACTGAAATTGTTTTGTGGAATGTACTCAACTGGCGTAAAGAAGGCATTCCAGCCTGCAGCACAGTGGATGCCGGACCGAACGTACATGTGCTTGTACTAAGCGAATATGCCTTTGAGATGGAAAACCGGTTGGCTGAATTGTCCGGAGTGCAGAAAATCTTTAAGGCCAGTCCGGGACCAGGCGCAAGTCTTTGTTAATCTTAATTACCAGATCTTTGTATTCTTTGACTTCACCGTTCCATCCAGCCCTTCGATAGCCTTTGAGATATCTTCAAGGTTTTCAATTTGCTGGGAAACTTTTTCAGCATGCACCGACAATTGATCTAAATGGGTTGGGATTTGATCCATTCTTTCAGCAAAATGACCGAATTTGTCGGACAGCTGTTCGGTTCGGTCTGACAAATGATCCAATTGTCGGGCGATATCCTGAACCGCATGGGTCAGATCAGTCAGGCTGCTTACGTGGGTCTCTAAAATTCCATAATAAACATTTAAGTCCAGCAGGTATTCCACTTTGCGAACGATAGCATTTAGCCCACCCGTATAGGTGACCGTCACCTTATAAATTTTTGGCAGGGTCTCAGAATTCAGGCGTGTTTCCAGCCGATCTATTGAGGTTCTGAGTTCAAATCCTGGTGGAATGGCAGGGATCGGTTGGTGGATCAGCGCCAGCCGCTCAAGGTCATAGTTCTTCAGCGAGGTCTGGAGAGGAGGCTCGAAAACCACTTTGACATTGTTAGCGATGGTTTTGCCTGTATTTTTGATCACCAAATCAAATATTGGAGAATCAGTCTGGGCGTCAAAATAAACTACGATATAGGGCGCAAACTCTACATTGCGGTCCTCTACCATTTCTTCAATACTTTTTTCGGTCGCTGCAGCCGATTTTTTCGTTTCTCTTGCCATCTCAGCGGTTTTGACCACATACACGATCACAGCAATCAGGCTGGCAATTTGGACGATCAATAAAATTGTTTCTCTCAGGCTTTCAGACATGTCGGCTCCTGGTTTTCATTTTTTGTTTTTCTTCGGTTTCGGGTAAGGCAGTTGTTCCCAGGTTGCTCTCAGAACCTCGATTACAAAGTCCTGGTCGTCCAGGTTCTCGAACACAAAAGAAGCCTTTGCCCCTGGATAGGCGTAGCCTTCCATGGCGTCTTCACCCAAAAGGTCAGTGCCAGCCTCGGTCTTTTTAAGGAAAACCTGGTTGTCACAGATCAGACCCATTACTTTCCCATCCATGTAAAGGCCATATTCGCCAAACATTTTTCGGACGCTAATGTCACCAGCAGGTCCTATCTGCTCCAGAACGTATTGGATGTAATCATCAGAACAAGGCATAATCCCCTCCCTGGGAAATCTGGCTTAATTGTAATCATATTCTCATCACGATCGTTAATTGTATTTAGGAAATATTAAATCATTATTGCGGATAACACCTCTTAGTATTCGGGCATACCTCTCTGATATTTGTGTAAAGTTATGGGAAAGTTTTTCGATACTGCAAGGCAGTCCTGTCTTCTCTGAGCGTTTTGAATAGCCAAAGAACAATTACGACAAAAAGGCTATAATAAATGCCATGAAAAATTTGGGTGCATTGATAATTCTCGTCTTGATTTGCCTGATTCCTCTCACCAACGTAAGAGGCATTGGGAATAATCCGAGCCAATTGGCTGTAATCGTCTCGACACCCCAGGCTGATGGAGCCATCTACCACCAGGTAGTTGATGGGGATACCCTTTTTGATATTGCTGAAGCTTATGGAATGACTCCCAGCGACATCATGACCCTTAATGGCAACAGCCCGGATGCAACAGAAATTTATATCGGTCAATTCTTACTGATCAAACGTGGAACGATTGCCACTGCAACGCTTGAGCCAGCACCCACCATTGCACCTTTCACACCGCAGCCTACGGTAATGGAACCTACACGCACCCCAATACCATCCAAAACGCCTCTGCCCAGCCCCACCCCAACGCCCCCTCCTTCCAGAACTCAACTGTTGTTTGGAGACAGCCATCGCATTGGGCTGACACTCATAGCCGTAAGCACGCTTGGTATTGCCTTGGTTGTGATCTTTGGCTTTCTAAGAAAAACAGATTAACATCACAGATTTCTTATAATAATTTGATTATGCTATCCCTCTATCTGTCTGAAAGCAAGGGTATAATCGTGCGAAGGGAAAATTATGGCTAAACAGTTGAAACACATCACAATTTACGCTGGCTCTGCCGATAATCTGGCTGACAAGTACATCCAGACTGCCTATGATCTGGGAAGAATTTTAGCGAATGAGGGGCGTGTCATCATCTTTGGAGCGGGCAAGACCGGTCTGATGGGCGCAGTCGCGCGTGGATCACTGGATCACAATGGGCAGGTTATTGGGGTGATTAATGATGACCTCAACCTCCCTCAACTCGTATTAACTGAGTTAACCAGGATTGAACAGGTATCTAACATCCAGATCAGGCAAGCAAGAATGAGCGAGCTTGGAGATGGTTTTATTGCCCTTCCAGGTGGTTTTGGCACATTTTATGAAGTACTTGAAGCTCTAACCTGGGCTCAGCTAGGGCACCACCAAAAACCAATCGGATTTCTGAACGTTGACGGTTATTATGATCCGCTTCTCTCGATGTTTGATCACGCGATAAGCAATAATTACATTTTTCCTGAACATCGCGGTCTTTTTGTCGAATCAGGTGACCCTGTCGAACTCCTGACATTGATGGATAACTTCACCATCCCAAAAAACATGAATCGTTGGTTGGATCGCGAATGAACAAGGTTCAACTGCTTTTTATTGATCTTGATGATACTGTTTATCCACCCGACACAGGAGCCTGGGATATTCTTGGCGATCGCATTTACCAATTTATGGAAAAATATGTCGATATTCCGTATGAAAAAATCCATGAAGAAAGAGATCGCCTGTTTCATCTGCACGGCACGACCATGAAAGGGCTGCACGTTGAATACGGTGCAGACATCAACCATTATCTTGAATATGTGCATGATGTTGACCTGTTGGGTGTAATTAAAGAAGACCCGGCATTGCGCCAGGCACTGCTCCAAATTCCACAGGAAAAATGGATATTTACTAATGCCTGCCGTGCTCATGCCGAACAAATCCTTCGGTTAGTCGGTATCCGCGAATTATTTACGGACATAATCGATGTTTTAGATACAGACCCTTATTGCAAACCTGACCCTTTGGCATTTTCAGTGGCTCTTGAAAAAGCCGGCAACCCGGATCCAACCAGATGCCTTTTTGTCGACGATCGCTCGCCCAACCTGGATGCTGCCAGAGCACTTGGCATGCACAGCGTGCTGGTTGACCCTGCTGCCACTTCTGCAGACAGTCATATAGTGATCAGAAAACTAAGTGAACTGCCTGATGCGCTGGTGCAGGGTGGGTTTTCAATAAATATTTAAGTTTTATGCTGTTTGCACACTTTAGAAACAGCTATTGGAGAAAAAATGGATAACAAAGTATTACGTTCTTTCTTACTCGCTATTGTAGTCATCGCTTTGCTCGGTGTCACATTTCTCAGCGGGTTTGCATTTGGGTCTTTAATGCCCAACAATATGATCCGTCAAGCGCTCGGCTTGGACAAGACCCCAGTGGTGCAAGCGACACCTTTGCCTACTGCTTTGCCCGGCGAACCCACCCAAGCAGTCGAGATTCCTACTGAGGTCTTTCAAGCTACCACTGATGAAGAATTAGAGGAGCTTTTTAAGCCGTTTTGGGAAAGCTGGGATCTGCTGCATGAGAACTACGTTGATCAACCTCTGGATGATCTGGCTTTGATGCGCGGTGCCATTTCGGGTATGCTCGCTGCTACTGGCGACAAACACACCTCTTACATGAACCCAGAACAATTTGAACAGGCAAATGCCGAGATGAGTGGAGAAGAATATACCGGCATCGGTGCCTGGGTAAATACATCAGGTGAGTATATCGAGGTTGTTTCACCAATGAAAAATTCTCCTGCAGCAAAAGCAGGTTTGAGAGCAAAAGACCTGGTAATCGCAATCGATGGCGAGGATATGACTGGTATACCTGGAGACCTGGCTCTTCAGAAGATTCTCGGTCCCGCTGGAGAGGCAGTTACACTCACAATCAGACGCGCTGAAGAAACTTTCGATGTCACCATCGTGCGCGAAATTATCCAGGTGCCGGCAGTCGACTACGAAATGCTTGAAGGCGATATCGCTTATATTGCTCTCTACACTTTCAACGAACTGGCAACCGCTCAGGTACGGGCAGCTCTCGAGGAACTCCTTGCCCAAAATCCCAAAGGTCTCATATTTGATCTCCGCAACAACGGCGGTGGTTTTCTGGTGACCGCTATTGAAATCACCTCAGAGTTTATTGGTAATGGTGTTGTCATGTACGAGGAATATGGCGATGGCAGCCGCGATAGCTATAACGCCCAACCCGGCGGTCTGGCAACTGAGATCCCCCTGGTAGTGCTTATCAACGAAGGAACTGCCTCTGCCTCCGAAATTACAGCAGGCGCGATTCAGGATTACGATCGCGGTACCCTGATCGGTGTCACCAGCTATGGCAAGGGCTCAGTTCAAAACTGGATCGCTCTACGAACAGAAAATGGCGGCGTTCGCATCACTATTGCTCGTTGGCTGACCCCGAATGGCAATCAGATCAATGACGTTGGTCTCACACCGGATATCGAAGTTCCCTACACGCAAGAAGACGTCGATGCCGATCGCGACCCTCAACTGGATGCCGCTATAGAATTCTTTAATCAAAAGTAGGGAAGGGTCTTGCACCCTTCCTTCGAGTGGTCTGATACCCTTCCGTCAAGTGGTCTTGCATCGCTCTGTAGATGTAAACCGGGTTGAAAACAACCCGGTTTTTTATGTAGGTTTTAGCCTGGTTCAGAAATACTTCGTTAGTTGCTGCTTACAATCCCTGATAACAAAGCTGCCGGAAATTCCGGCAGCTTTGTTTTGTTTTAGGTCATCATCTACTGAACCAAAAAAGTGGTACTAGTCGTTGCTGATGTGTAACCTGTCTTGCTTACATTTGCAAGAAGGGAATAAGTGCCAGTGCCGGTCTTTCGGGAGTTGATACGATAAGTAAAACTATACGTCCCCGTAGTTCCGGTAGTACCAGAATAAGTGTTTTTTGTGCCATTGGCAGCAGTAAGCTGAACACTGACAGAAGCCGAGGCAACCGCAGCTTGATTTTGGTCTTTTGCTGTTACAGTTACAGTTACTTTCTCGCCATTCACGTAAGAAGATTTGTTGGTCGTAATGCTCGCTACTAGGGTCTGTTCAACTGGTGTTTCGTTTACTGTAATTGTTACCTGCTTGGTCGCGGTCAGGTCACCGCTGTCACTGACGCTGGCTTCAATCACATAGGTCCCTACTGGAAGATCAGAGGTGCTGAAAGTCGCACCTGTGTGCTCAAGGCTGCCATTCAACTTCCACGCGATAGATGCGCTCAAATCGCCGTCTTCAAAGTCATTGGCGGTTGCACTAAAATTGATCGTTGTACCGACTGTAAATGTCGCACCGTTAGTTGGACTCACAATGGTCAAAGTCGGAGCAGTATTCTCCGGAGGTGTAGTGCCGCCGTCATATCCCAGGTATTCCAGGGCTGCTCTGGCTTGCACTAAACCATAGCCATAGTAAACATCTCTTCCCCCGGCTCCCAGATCCTGAGCTGTAGCTGTAAGGGCGTTTCTGATTTCAATGTTAGTCAACGATGGATCCCAGCTCCATACCAAAGCCGCAACCGCTGAAACATGCGGAGTCGCCATGGACGTGCCGTCCCAGGCTTCATAACCACTCCCCGGGATCACAATTGAACTAGAGACTGCTGCAGTTCTGCCAATTTTATTAGCCACCAGGTATTGACCATCTTCCTGGCTCAAAGAAATGCCAATAATCGAGGTGCTGTTGCCTTCTCCCAGGGTCCCCAAAAAGCCTCCTGGCTCGTTATTATAGACAATCGCTGCAACACCCCCACCTGCCTGGGCATTAGCAACTTTCGTATAGAAGTCAATCACTCCGCGCTCACAAAGCACGACCTTGCCAGCCCAGGAACCAACGGAATCGCATAAGCCGCCGTTAACAAGCGCGCCACTGGAGTTACCGCGGGTAGAAAATTCGATGTGCCCACCCGAATATACAACACCATCCACAGTAGCCTGGTTAGTTTCCAGATATGGCAATGTAGAAAGCACACCTACACCGGGTGCGGCAATTTCCACTTGGCTGTTAAATTGTGAGAAATCAGCCACAACTTTGTTGCTGTCAATAGCAGCCACAGACATGACCGAATCGTAAGAAGCTGGGTAAGAATATGAACTGACGCCATCATTGCCTGCTGCTGCAATGTTCAACACGCCGGTGTTGTATGCATTTAGGAAGGCTGTCTTTTCAGTACGGACTGAGCGTGAGCCACCCAGGCTCATGCTGACCACATTTGCACCAGCGGCTCTACAACGGTTGAGCGCGTCGACTAGATTGGATGCATAGGTTGCGTTGCCATCATCGGCGAAAAATTTGATAATATGGAGATTAACCGTTCCGGGAGTGACACCAACAACACCGAAATCGTTGTTCTCAGCAGCAATCGTGCCGCCCACGTGTGAGCCATGGCCAAAACCATCGCGCGCCCAGTTATCATCAACCTGTGAATAACCGCCGTCTGCATTAGGCAGATCCAAATGATCCTGATAGTAACCAGAATCAATAATACAAAGTGTCCGGGTCGCACCAGTAGGTGCGCCAGCATCCACCACACCATCGCGGTTGACATCCCAAACATCGCGAGCCTGGACCATGTCAATACCATAAGGCACCACCTGACCATTTGGGTCTACTACATCTAGCGCTTCCTTTGTTACTTGCCCAGCCATATCGCTGATTGGGTAGCGTTCAGCATCTTCCTCAACGCCGATAACAAAGGGATTGTTGAGGATGCCATTCAAGGCTGCGGTTGGGAGACTGACAACATAAGCCCCCAATTCAGGGAAATCATAATGGATCTTATTGCTACTTGCATTTAGTGCCTTAAAAACTTCAGCCTTTCCCCCTTCCCGGTAGGTAACCCAAATACGGACCGTGTCCGCCGGGTCTGCCTTGACCGGACTAGCGATGCTAAACAGCAGCATCAGAACTGCAGATAGGATAAACAGTACTCTTTTTTTATGCATTTTATGCTCCTTTTAAAGAAAGAAGAATTGGGATTTCAAAATTTTACTACTAGTTTTACTAAAAACGCCCAAATTCACCAGTTTTACTCTTTTTTCATCTGTTTTTCCAATATAATTGGACCCTAAAACAAAGGAGACTACTAAAATGACTGATTCTATTCCACGTTGGGACTTAAGCAATATTTACACTGGCGTTGAAGATCCTCAACTTGCCCTTGACATGTCTGTGCTGAAGGATGAGACCATTGCCCTGACCCGTTTTTTTGAGAATGATCTTTTGCCACTCGAGAAAACTCAGGCAAACCCGGAGCTTCTAAGCAAACACCTGAATCACCTTGTCAATCTAATGAACACCATCAATACTCAAGCTGGCACGATTGGTTCCTACCTCCATGGTTTAACCAGTACCGACTCGTTTGATAAAGCTGCCGAGCAACTGCAATCCCAATTCCATATCGGCTTGCTGCCATACAGGAATATCAGCGTGCGCATTGCTGCCTGGCTTGGAAAAATTGCTGACCAATTACCTGCGGCCCTATCAATCCCTGGAGCAGCCCATGAGCATGCCTTTTTCCTGATGGAAGAGGCTGAGCAAAGCCAATATCTCATGAGTGAGTCCGAAGAAGAACTTGCCAACGAACTCTCACTCTCAGGCGGTTCAGCCTGGGGCGATTTGCAAGGTACTTCCACTTCTCAAAAACAGGTCCAGTTCGAGATCGACGGAAAAGTTGAAACTTTGCCGTTACCCGCTCTGATCAACATGCGAAGCCATCCCTCTGCCGATGTGCGTGAGCGCGCCTATTACCTTGAGCAGGCAACATTTGAGGACATGAAGGAAACCCTGGCAGCCTGTCTGAATGGGGTAAAAGGTACAGTCAACACGCTCGACCGCAAACGCGGGCGTGAAGACAGCCTGCATTCCTCACTGGATAGTGCCCGAATCGATCGCCAGACCCTGGACGCCGTGCTTGCTGCCATCCAGGATGCTCTGCCAATGTTCCGCTCCTACTTCCAGGCGAAAGCAAAGTTGCTTGGCTTCGAGAAACTGCCCTGGTGGAGTTTGTTTGCTCCAATCGGCAGTGTTGACAAGACCTACACTTTCGAAGAGGCAAAAGAGATCGTAGTAAACAATTTTGCGCGTTTCTCTCCTGAACTTTCTGAATTTGCCCGTAATGCTTTTGATAGTCATTGGATCGATGCCCTGCAAAGACCAGGCAAACGCGGTGGCGCTTACTGTATGGGAATCGAAGGCGTAAAAGAAAGCCGCATCATGTCCAACTTTGATGGCTCCTTTGATCAGGTGATGACTCTTGCACACGAACTTGGGCATGCTTTCCACAACTACTGCGCATTCCAGGCAGACAAAACCCCGCTTCAGACCAACACTCCAATGACCCTGGCTGAAACTGCCTCGATTATGTGCGAAACCATCGTTTTTAACGCCCTGCTTGAACAAATTGACGATCATCAAGCTGAGCAGGCTGTCCTCGAGACTTCCATCTCCAGTGACGCTCAGACGATCGTGGATATCTATTCACGCTTCCTGTTTGAGCGAGAGGTTTTTGAGCGCCGCAAGAAATCTACCCTTTCTGCGGATGAAATCAGCGAGATCATGCTGCAAGCGCAGAGAGATTCCTATGGCGATGGAATTGACCCGGAGGTCATGAATAAATTCGCCTGGACCTGGAAGCCGCATTACTACAGTACCGGCTTGTCTTTCTATAACTACCCTTATGCTTTTGGCAATCTCTTCGCCAAGGGTTTATACGCAATTTATAAGCAAAAGGGCGCTGCCTTTGTTGAAGATTACAAAGCGCTGCTGGCTAGCACTGGTGAAGCCTCCGCGGCGGACCTGGCTGCTCGTTTTGGGATCGATATCCGCAGCAAAGATTTTTGGGCTAACTCCCTGGCACAAATCGCTCCACAAATTGAGAGGTACAAGCAACTTTAAGCTAACTTCACTTCGTCAGAACTTCACCATGAGGTAGTAATGTACGGGCGGGTTCCAAACCCGCCCACAAAATCTTTACACGTATGGGCGGGCCATGGACCCGCCCAATGTTAACTCAAACCCAAAATCTTGCCGGTCTCGAAATCGATATCGATGTCAAAATAAGCTGGGCGGGTGGGCAGTCCGGGCATGGTGCTCATTGTACCCAATAGTGGGTACACAAAGCCGGCTCCCACCGATGCACTGACATCCCGGATCGGAATGCGATAACCTTTTGGCACGCCCTTCAATTCCGGGTCGTGGCTGAGGGAAAGGTGCGTCTTCGCCATACAAATCGGCAGGTTGCCATATCCCAGTCGTTCATAATCCTTCAATCGTTCTTCAGCTTCAGGGCTGTAATCGACGCCATCAGCACCGTATACTTCGCAGGCAATGGTCTCGATCTTCTCTTTCAGTGACTTTTCCAGCGGGTAGAGGAACTTGAAATTGGACGGCATTTCAGATGCCTTCACCACCGCCTCCGCGAGTTCAACCGCGCCAGCCCCACCCTGGCTGAAGTGATCTGCCACAACAGCATCCACGATGCCGGGATGACCTGAAGCGATTTTTCGGACCAGTTCAAGCTCTGCTTCCGTATCAGTCGGGAAGCGATTAACCGCAACAACCACCGGGATGCCAAATTTCTGGGCAATACTGGCATGCGCCAGCATGTTGCCGGCACCTTTTTCAACCAACTCGAGATTCTCGTCAATGTATTCAGCTGCCAGAGGAGCACCCGCAGTCACTTTGGGACCGCCGCCGTGCATCTTCAACGCCCTGACGGTCACAACCAAAACCACCACGTCAGGCACATTACCCGAGTATCGGCATTTGATGTCAAAGAACTTTTCCATGCCCATGTCAGCGCCAAAGCCGCTCTCGGTGATCACAAAATCAGCCAGTTTGAGCGCAATTTTGTCAGCCATGATCGAACTATTCCCATGAGCAATATTGGCAAACGGACCGGCATGCACCAGTACTGGCGTACCTTCAAGAGTTTGCATCAGGTTGGGCTTGATGGTATCTTTCATCAAAACGGTGAGTGCGCCAGCAACACCCAAATCATCTGCCGTTATAGGTTCTCCCGCCCGGCTCTGCCCAATCACCATCTTCGCAATGCGATTTCGCATGTCTTCCAGGCTGGTTGCCAGTGCCAAAATCGCCATCAACTCAGATGCCACGCTGATGTAATAATTGGTCTGCAGTTCAAAGCCCTTCTCTTGCGGACACTGCCCCACTGTGATGCCGCGCAGCATGCGGTCGTTCACATCCACCGCCCTGCGCCAGGTGACTGTTTGCGGGTCAATGTCCAGGCGGGCAAATTTTGCTTTTTGCTCCTCGGTTAATTGGTCCGGGTCAGTTTCTGTAATGCCAAGTTTTGCCAATCTGCCCATCATACCCCGTGCAAAATGGCGTTTCCCTTTTTTATCCTTTGGGCAAAGGCGGTTGAACAGCGCGCTGTCACTTTGGGTGGATTCGTGGAACATGCGT
>CAZYIJ010000027.1:0-17990 GCA_964647425.1 uncultured Anaerolineaceae bacterium | reverse complement strand
GGTTCAACCGACAGGGTAACTTTGTGACCACCTTCTTCCCCGAAGAATCTGTCGCAGGCGAGGACTATTCCTTCTTCTACCTGCCTGGTATTAAGGAAGAGCATGGCAGCCCAGTACTCGGTGCTGGCGATATCTATGCCGTCTTCAATGATCGACCTGAAGTACGCGCAGTTATCCAGTACTTCTCAACCGGTGAATCCCTCAAGGTTTGGGTTGAGCAGGGTGGCGCTATCCTGACCCACAATGATGCTTCTCTTGACTGGTACGTGGATCCTGTGACTCGTGATGTGGCTCAAACCATTCGCAATGCCACAACCTTCCGCTTCGACGGCTCCGACCTAATGCCTGGTGCTGTTGGTGCTGGTACCTTCTGGAAGTACATGACCGATTACGTTTCCGGCTCAATCACGCGACAGGAAGCCCTGCAGCAGATTGACGCCTCCTGGCCACAGTAATACTAAAGCCAGATTAAGTTAGCTTAACAATTGGAGAGCAGGCACCAAAACTGAGTCTGCTCTCCAAACCATAGACTTCAAACAGCTGAGGAGGTGACTGGATGAGTGTAATAGAAGCTAAAACACCAACACCCAATGGCAATAATGCAATAAGTAGAATCCTTGCGTGGTTTACCACCACCCTGGGTCAAATTCTGGTATCTATCATGGTCCCTGCACTGACATTTTTGGTTTTGTGGCAGGGATATTTATTTCTTCAAAGAGCCAATGCTCCCCAAATTGTTCAGGTTTTAGTTGCAATTGTGTGGGGTGTTGGCGGCGTCGCCTTGCTCTATGTGGTCACTAACTGGCTTGTTATGAAACTGCCCAAACGGGTCTCCAAAGTGCTGCAGCCCTTTGTGTTTGTGGGTCCTGCTGTGGCTATTATGGCCTGGTTCCTGGCAATTCCGGTGTTTCGTTCACTGATCGCCAGTTTCCGCAACTATCTGGGCACAGAGTGGGTCGGATTTGATAATTACATATTTGCTTTCACTGATCCACGCATGCTTGAGACTTTCCGCAACAACTTGTTGTGGCTCATTTTTGGCACAGCCTTCAGTGTGGGGCTGGGATTGCTGATCGCGACCCTGGCAGACCGCACCAGAGCCGAAGTGATCTACAAATCAATTATTTTCACGCCCATGGCGATCTCTTTCGTCGGAGCGGGTGTTATCTGGAAATTCATTTACACCTACAAAGGCACTGGCGTGGGCATCCAGGAAATTGGCTTATTGAATGCGCTTGTGATCGCACTGGGAGGTACGCCTCAACCCTGGCTAAGCCTGCCGCCGTGGAACAACTTCTTCCTGATTGTCATCATGATCTGGCTGCAAACTGGCTATGCCATGGTGATCCTCTCCAGCGCTATCAAAGGCGTGCCGGCTGAATTATTGGAAGCCGCCCGCATAGACGGTGCTACCGAGATCAAAGCCTTTTTCTCAGTGATCGTGCCCTATATCAAAGGAACCCTGCTGACGGTGACCACCACCATTGTGATCTTTAGTCTGAAGACGTTTGATATCGTCCGCGTGATGACTGGTGGTAATAACGGCACGAACGTGATTGCCAACGAGTTTTACCTGCAAAGTTTTACTTATACCGACGCGGGCAAGGCTTCGGCTATCGCAATTGTGTTGCTGTTGTTGGTGACCCCGGTCATTATTAATAATGTTCGCCAATACAATCAATCAAGAAGGGGGTTCTGATGGCTAAGAAAACCTTAAAAACCGCCAAACAAAAGTCAGCATTCTGGAACAATTTTGTGCTGATCATCATTTGTGTGATCTGGCTGGTTCCGATTTTAGGCATCCTGATCACCTCCTTCCGCCCCAGCGAAGAAATCTTCCGCAGTGGCTGGTGGCAGGTTTTCCCCCACAAAGAGAATGTGGAAGTTGAGCGAATCGTGCTGCCGGAATCTGTGGACCTTGACGGTGAATTTGAAATATTGGGTAAAACCGCCACCTTCGAAGAGTTCCGCAATACAGTGGAATTGGATGACGGCCGCCTGATCACCTGGTATGGCAACAAACGCACCCGGACGGCCATCATTTCTGAGAACCGTTGGGTCGGCTTTGCCACCAACCTGACCCTCAAAAACTACTCAGACGTGTTGGGTGGCAAGACGATCAGCTATAAAAACGCTGAAGGTCAGACCATCACCCGCACTGGCAATAACCTGGGCGGCGCTTTCCTCAACTCGCTGGCAGTCACCATTCCGGGAACCATCATCCCGATCCTGATCGCAGCGTTTGCCGCTTTTGGCTTCGCCTGGTTGGAATTCCCTGGGCGCAATATTGTCTTCACTATTATTGTGGCTTTGCTGGTGGTACCTTTGCAGATTGCTTTGGTGCCTGTGCTCAAGGACTATGTGAACATGGGGCTTAATGGTACCTTTTTGGGCATCTGGTTGGCTCACGCTGGCTTTGGCTTACCGTTGGCTACCTACCTGCTCTTTAACTATATTGGTACCATTCCGCGTGAATTATTGGAATCGTCCTACATTGATGGCGCTTCCAATTTCACGATCTTCACTAAACTCATTCTGCCGCTGTCTGTTCCCGCTCTGGCATCCTTTGCGATCTTCCAGTTCCTCTGGCTCTGGAATGACTACCTGGTCGCCCTGGTGTTCCTGGGCGAGAAAAACCAGACGGTCACCATCGCGGTAGCCCGTTTGGTTGGAGAAAAAGGACAGGACTGGCACCTGATGACCTCGGCAGCCTTTATCAGCATGATTCTGCCGCTGCTTGTCTTCCTTGGATTGCAGCGCTACTTCGTGCGCGGCATGATGGCCGGCTCGGTCAAAGGATAACTTGTAATAAACACGCTGGCTCTATTAAGGCCAGCGTGTTTCTATTAACAATCAAAATAAGCCGAAAACCCGGACGGTCGGGATCAACCTCTTCGTACGGCATAATAATTCGTAGGGAAGGGGTCATGATGCTGGGAGCAAAGCGAGCAGTACTTATCCCCTTCCGTGAAATTGTATGGAATGGACACCGGCCCCCTCCGTACGCCTGACATACGAATCGTACGGAATGGACACTGGCCATTCCTCACAATGTGAACGAATCGATTTTGATTGAGGAATTCAAGGTGGGGTTTGGAACCCGCTCCGTACGGCTTAGGCGGCTGATTGACAAAATAATCCGTAGGGAAGGGGCTTGACCCCTTCCGTGAAATTGTACGGAATGGACACTGGCCATTCCTGACCATTTGAACCTTGATTGAGTAATTCAGGGGCGGGCTTGGAACCCGCTCCGTACGAAGAAATAATAGTATGGTTGAGGCCTGCCTCAACCGTAAACGGAATTTCTTAAAAACAATTGGAACGGTCGGTGCCCGTTCCTTACATAGACTCTCACAGAGAGAACAAGCCCCCTTTGTGCGGCTAGCTGAGATGGGATCAATGGAGAACGACATGACACAAAAAACACCCTGGTACAAAGACGCGGTTTTCATGGAACTCAATACCCGCGCCTACAAAGATTCTGACGGTGACGGTTGGGGAGACCTGCCTGGTCTGACCAGCAAACTGGATTACATCAAAAATCTGGGTGTAGATGCCATCTGGCTTCTGCCGATCATGCCTTCCCCATTACGCGATGATGGCTATGACGTCAGTGATTTTTGTGACATTTTCCCCGCCTATGGCAACATGGATGACTTCAAGAATTTGATGAACGAAGCCCACAAACGCGACCTGCGCATCGTTGTCGAAATCATCCCCAACCATACTTCCGATCAACACGCCTGGTTCCAGGCATCGCGCGACCCCAACCACCCCGACCATGCCAAATACCGCGATTGGTACGTCTGGTCTGACACTGACCAAAAATACACAGAAGCACGCATCATTTTCACCGATTCTGAAACCTCTAACTGGGCCTTCGATGAATTGCGCGGGCAATATTTCTGGCACCGCTTCTATTCCACCCAGCCCGATTTGAATTACGATAACGAAGAAGTGCAGCAAGCCATGTTGGATGTCGTCAAGTTCTGGATCGACGCAGGTGCTGACGGCTTGCGCGTGGATGCCCCACCCTACTTGTTTGAACGCGAGGGCACCAATTGCGAAAACCTGCCAGAAACTCATCAATATTTGAAAAGAATGCGAAAATTCGTGGACGAATACAGTCCAGAAACGCTTCTGTTAAGCGAAGCCAATCAGTGGCCAGAGGACGTGATTGAATATTTTGGCAACGGCGATGAGATGCACATGAATTTCCATTTTCCGCTCATGCCGCGCCTCTACATGGCACTTGCCAGGGGCGACCGTACCCCCATCGAACAGATCTTGGCACGCACCCCGGACTTGCCGGAAGGCTGCCAATGGGGCACCTTTTTGCGCTGCCACGACGAACTGACGCTCGAGATGGTCACGCCGGAGGAACGTCAATGGATGTGGGAAACCTATGCCCCGGACCCCAAACAGCGCATCAACATGGGCATCCGGCGGCGTCTGGCACCCCTGGTGGGCAACGATCAGCATAAAATCTTGTTATTACACTCCATGCTCCTGACGATGGTCGGTTCTCCTTTCCTCTATTATGGCGATGAGATCGGTATGGGCGATGACATCTATCTCTTTGACCGCAATGGCTTGCGCACCCCCATGCAGTGGGATGCCAGCCCCAATGCCGGGTTTTCTGACGCGCCAGCAGAACGCTTTTACGCACCCGTGATTTCAGACCTTGTTTATGGATACCAGAAAGTCAATGTAGCCGCCCAGGAAGCCGACCCTTACTCGTTGCTGAATAAGATTCGTCATCTGATTGCCGTGCGCAAGCAGTACCCGATTTTTGGCAGAGGGGATTTCAGTTGGAAAGCATTTAGTTTCGATAACAAGGCTGTGGTGGCGTATCAACGCAGGTGGGAAGGTAAGCGAATTGTGGTACTAAACAATTTGCGGAACACGTCAGTGAAAGGCTGGATCCCGGAGACAGCTGAAAGTTTTATTGATGTCTTGACTGGCGAGAAGATTTTGCCCGGCGATTACACCCTGCCCCCTTATGGCTTCCGCTGGCTGCAGCCTGTGGGCGACAAGGCCAACACCCCCTCCGGTCCCAACGCTCCTGTGGAAGGCGACCTCGGTTCGGACAGGTATTGAGGCGTTCAGATTTTATATCTTGCTTTGCTTGAAAATTTTGCATAGTTACGGTTGAATCTTTATCTCCCTACTCTATTTGACTGTACTTGGCTTTTCTTTGCTGATCTTGGTGAATCTGCTATTTCAATGATTGTATCATTTACCTATAATGGCTACGCGCATTAATTCACACGCCGATCCGCCCGACTGCTGTTTCACCCTAATCTATGGCGGGCTCTTACCTATAATGGCTACGCGCATTATTTAATACTCTTTCGGTAACTCGCTTTTTTTCGTAGTAGGCCGGGTTCCGTTCCTGAACCCGGCTGGATGAATTGGGACGGCGTGGCAGCCGTCCCCTACATACACTGTGTAGGGGCGACCTGCCATGGTCGCCTCTCAACTACCCCAATTTATGGGATAATTGGGATTATTCATTCAACATCCGGGAGGCAGCAATGAAATGCAAAGTCACCTTTGGCAAGGTCGTATGGTTTATTATCATCGCCTATTTATTGATCGGGCTGGTTTATTCTGTTGCCGGCTATGTTCAGGATGTCGTCGCTGCCAATGAGATCGTGTTCTCACCACTTATTGCGATCCCGTTCGATATGATCGGCTGGCCTTTCAGCATGCGCGGAGATTACGTCAATGGCTTCCTGGACATTCAATTTTTCGTTACTTTAGCCGCCATTCTGATCGCTTTTATTCTTTTCTTGCGATTATTATTCCGAAAACCAAAAGCAACTTAAAGCTTTAGCAAGATCGGAAATCAATCGCCCCAAGCCGGGCTTTGAGACATCTGCAGCAGTTTCTTTAGGAACGAAAATACCAATAAAAGTATTCCCTTCCTTTAATATAGTGGTATCTACGAAAGATATGCTACCGGACCGTCATGACAGGTGAGCCAGCCGGTCGGCAGACCGACCTGCAGGCAAATTTCTTCGGGGAGCTCACAAGAACCACACAAGCCCACCCCACAGCGCATCAATCCTTCAAAAGAAAGCTGTGCCGGCAGCTGGTAACGCTTGGCAAGCTTTGCCAACGCTAAAAGCATCCCGGTGGGGCCGCAAGCATACACGCAATCGGGCTGTGTATCGACGATCGCCTGCTCAACCACAGGTGTGACCAGACCCTGAAATCCTCTGGAGCCGTCTTCGGTTGCAACTAGCAGTTGGCAGCCCATTTCTTCCAACCTGCGCTCCAACAGCAGGTCTGACGCGCTCTTTGCCCCCAGGCAGACTGTCACCTGCCCATTTTGTCTGAGCGCGTCTTTTGCCAAAAAGGCAAGCGGTGCTGCCCCATATCCACCCCCTACCAGTAGGTGCTTTTCGCCTGTCAGTTGAAAGCCAGTTCCGAGAGGCCCTCTAATCCAAACCCGCTCGCCAGGCTGGAGTTGAACCAGCGCCGAGCTTACAGGACCAACGCTGCTGATCGTGAGCGCGAGCGGTACTGCTGCAGCGATACTGTAAGGCTTTTCGCCCACATCGGGCAGCCAGACCATCACAAATTGACCGGGAAGCGCTTCTTCGAGCCTTCCTTTTAATAGAAGGGTCTGCGTGGCCGCGTTCTCGCTGATAACGTTGGCGACCTCAAAGGCTCGCATCAAACCACCGCTTGCTCTGTGTTCCATAATGGCATCCTTCACGAGGTTCTCCAGGCTTTGCCGCTCATTTCTTCCAGGCTTTGGTAGCCTTCAAGCTGCATAAATTCGCCTAATTCGCGCGCGATTCTGGCAAACACCGCCGGACCGTCATTGACTACCGCCGAGCCGACCCCCACCAGGCTCGCGCCAGCCATGATCATCTCTGCCGCGTCCAGACCCTTTGTGACGCCACCAGTGCCGATGATTGGCACAGAAACCGCCTGGGAAAGTTCCCAAACCGCCCGCAGGGCGATTGGTTTGATTGCCAGTCCGCTCAACCCGCCGGTTTTGTTCTTCAACACGGGTCTGCCGGCGTAGGCGTCAATCAGCATAGCCGGGACGGTATTGATGGCGGTGATAGCGTTCGCTCCCTCTGCCACCACTGCTTTGGCGATTTGCGCCAGGTTGGGCACATTTGGGGCAAGTTTGACACTGATAGGGATAGAAACCGCGGTGCGCACACTCCGGGTGACCGCTGCGGCGCTGGCAGCGTTGGCAGAAAAGGGCTCACCAAAGTCACTGGCCACATTCGGGCAGGAAATGTTGACTTCGATCAGATCCGGTTCAGCTTGAGCGATCACCTTGGCGACCTCGCCAAATTCTTCGACCGTGCCCGCAAAAATCGAGGCAAACAATGGCACGCCCAGGGCGTTTAAGCGCTTTTTGGTCTCAATCAAAATCGGCAACTCTTCCTGGCAGCCGGGATTAGTTAGCCCGATGGCGTTGATGACGCTGTTGCCCCAGGCCAGCGTGACCGGGTTGGCATGCCCGCTGCGGGCGGTCGGTCCGGCGCTCTTGCTCGTTACCGCACCCGCCCCTTCTCTGGCAGCCCGTTCCATCAGGCTGGCTGAGGTCCCCAACACACCCGAAGCCAGAACCAGCGGGTTTTTAAGCGCGATGCCGAGAAAGGTGGTTTTCAGGAGTTCCTCCAACATTAACCTTTCAGGTAATCGACGACCAATTCATAAGTTTCCTGGTCAATCTTCTCTTCTTTACGCAAAACATCGAGGATCTGGCTGAAAGTCAACACGGCGTGGGCAGTAATTCCCTGCTGCGCAAGTGCCTGGATACCGCCCTGTTGGCGGTCTACCAGCACCACAGCCTGGTCGGCAACCAGCCCAACCCCTTGCAAGGCATCGCGGGTGGTCAGAAGGCTGCCGCCGCTGGTGATTACATCTTCCACCATCACAGCGCGCTGACCTTCTCTAAAAACGCCTTCAACCAACTGCCCGGTACCATGCTGTTTGACTTCTTTGCGTGGGTAAACCATGGGCTGCTTTAGTTTGGAAGCAGCCACCGAGGCAATTGGCAGGGCGGCGTAAGGTACGCCGGCTAAAAAGTCGTAATCCAATTTGACCAGGGTGTCGATGTAAGCTTCAACAGCCAAATCAAGCACTGCCGGGAAAGAAACCAGGCGCCGCAAATCCAGGTAAACCGGCGATTGCTTTCCGCTGGCCAACGTGAAATCGCCGAACTCGACGCAGCCAATTTCAAACAAACTCTCGATCAGGGCCTTGAAAGGCGCTTCCACCTCAGGTATCTTGTCGGGTTGGTGCTGCGCAACAACTTCGGCTCGAATCTGGTTGATTTCATCCCGCAAAGCAGCCGCAGCAGCGCGTGGGTCTTCGGCGTTCATGACCGAGCGCGAAACCGGGATGATCATCCCTAACCCGTCACCGCGCAAGCCCGCAGTGAGTGCCTGCCGTAAGTCGCCACCCTGGGCGCCAACGCCGGGTGCCAAAATCCAGGCTTGCGGGTTGATCTGACGCACCTTTTTTAGGGCTTCAGGCTTGGTGGCACCGACCACCAATCCAATCTGACCCTCCGCGCCCCAGGTTTTGCTGAGTTTCGCTACATGCAAATACAATTCCGGCTCGCCGTGTCCCTGGATCTCAACAGCACTTGGGTTGGAGGTTTGGCAGAGAATAAAAACGGATTTTTCGGGGTCAGCCACAAAAGGTTGGATGGAATCACGCCCTAAATAAGGCGAAAGCGTGACCGCATCTGCCTTGAACCAATGGAAGCAGGCTTTGGCGTAGGCTTCAGCCGTCGAGCCAATATCGCCGCGCTTGGCATCCAAAATCAGCGGGATATCCTCGGGGATCATTGGGATAATTTCATACAAAGCGCGCACGCCCTTGGGACCAAATTGCTCAAAGAAGGCCATATTCGGTTTGTAACAGCATACCAGGTCTTTGGTCTGGTCGATCAGAGCTTCCGCCCAAACCTTCAAGCGGGAAAAAACGTCATCACCGGGAGGCAAAACCTTCATAGTGGGGTCCATGCCGACGCACAGAAGGGAATTGTTGCGTTCGATTGCGTTGGTCAGTTTAGTGACAAAGTCCATCATTCCTCCATTTTTATTGCAGGCTGTTATGGTTGAACTGGCTTAAGCATACCCTTTTTTCGATTATTGAGCCTGCTTATCGCAGAAAGCTGGATTCAAACTTCATCCAGTTTCTGTTGGCAAATGAACGGATTTAATACCGTCCTTTCCAAATTTTTCTTACGCCCTGCCCAACACCGCCGCCAGCAGCGCCATGCGGATGTACAAACCGTTTTGCACCTGCCGGAAGTAGGCTGCGCGCGGGTCTTTATCGACCTTGTATTCGATCTCCTCCACCCTGGGCAGGGGGTGCATGACGACCATTTTTTCCTTTGCCTTTTCCATCAACTCGGTGCTGATCAGGAAGTAATCTTTGACCTCCTCATACTGCGAAAGGTCGACAAAGCGTTCTTTCTGGATGCGGGTCACATACAGTACATCCACATTGCTGATCACATCTTCAACCTTGCTGAATTCGCGCACATCCATCTTTTTGTCGATCAAATTATTCATCAAATCCAGCGGCAGGCGCAAGGTGTCAGGCGAAACAAAGCGCAGCGAGACATCGTAAAGCGAGAGCAGCTTGGTGAGCGAATGAACAGTGCGACCGTAGCGCAAATCTCCAACCATGCCTACGCGCAAGCCATCGATCGCCCCTAATTCCTGCTTGATGGTGAAAAGATCCAGCAAAGCCTGGGTGGGGTGCTCGCCCGCGCCATCGCCGGCATTGATGATGGGCACCTTCACATATTTTGCGGCAGCAGCGCTGGAACCAATCTCGGGGTGGCGCAAAACGATTACGTCGCAGTATTGCTCCAAAGTGATCATGCTGTCGATCAGACTTTCACCTTTTGAGACGGAGGAATACTGGATGCCTTCCGTGATCGGGATCACTTTGCCGCCCAGCCGTTCCATGGCAGCGATAAAAGAGGAGCTGGTGCGCGTGGAAGGCTCGTAGAAAACACAGGCGAGCGTGTAGCCCTTGAGCAGATCGCAGGTCCCCCAGCGCCGGCTCATCTCGAGCATCTCGTTGGCACGACTGAAAATGTAATCCAAGTCATCCTTACCAAATTGAGAGACCGAAAGGATGTCTTTTTGAAAGAAACCATTGGTAAAGAGTGGTTTTCGCTCAGAACTTTCCAGGTTGAAAAGGGGGGTTAAGCCCGTATTGTCCATATTGACTCCAGTTTATGATTGATTTGATTTAGGTTGAGCTAATACAACGCCGTCGCGCACTACTTCTTTGCCTTTGAGCACGACGCTGGTAATTCGTCCGGTCATTTTCATGCCGGTGAAGGGCGACCAACCGCATTTGGTGTAAAGAGGCTGGTCTGGGAACGTGTAAGACGCGTTCTGATCGATCTCGACCCAGGTTTCGGGCTGGATCGGCAAGCTAAAAATTTTGCGGGGATTCTCATCCAGCAAGGTTGGGATGAGATCGTAACTAATCCGCCCTTCAGAAGCAGCGGTCAATAACAAAGGCAGGGTCGATTCCAACCCGGGCACGCCCGGAGGAGCTGAACTGCTTTTTTCCTGGATTGTGTGGGGCGCGTGATCGCTGGCGATGCAGTCGATGGTTGTGCCGAGATGCTCCCAGAGCGCGTCAATGTCTTTTTGGGGCTGCAAGACCGGTCGCATGTCGCCAAAAGCTGCCAAACGCTTGGTGTCGTTTTCGGTCAGGAAGAGATGATGGGGCGTGACCTCGCAGGTCACTTGAATGCCCGCTGCTTTCGCCCGGGCAATCAACTCAACTTCTGATTTGCGCGCAACGTGGCAAATATGGACGCTGCGTTTGTAAAGCGCAGCCAAAGCCAGTGCTACTGCCAGCGATTCTTCTTCGGCATGGCAGCAAATCGGCTTGTTTTTGGGCCAGGTGACAAAGATTTCTGTCAAGGTTGCCAGACCTTTCAGCAGCAAGGGACCATAAGTTTGGTCGAGGTAAAGTTTGAGCGCCGGGGCGCTTTCGCCTAAAAGAGGAAGCTGATCGATATGCTCTGAAGACCCGCCTGCGTATAAAAAAACATCGCACAGACTCTGGTCATTGGCCAAATTCCGGGCGATGTCCCAATCTTGCCGGGTCACCAGGGGTGGTTGGGTGTTGGGCATTGCCAAAAGCCGGGTAAAACCGCCGGCTAAGGCCGCCTGAGTGCCTGTGAGGAAATCTTCTTTGTGTTCACCTCCGGGCACGCGCAGATGGACGTGTACGTCGGTCAGTCCTGGTAGTTTCAAATTGCCTCTGTTTATGAGAAAGTTCTCCCACCGTCGGCGGGAATCCCGCCCATCCGGCGGATACTTTAATCGACCTATTATAGTCTTTATTGACATAAAACGTCAAGCAATTCGAGACCAATCTCACAACCCCATCCAAATAATTTCCTCGGATTTCTATTGGATTTTTAATTGACCCAAATCGTTTGATGTGGAACTCAAAATACTCTTTGGATAAATTAGATGGTTAGTTACTGTCAACTTATACTTATATTGGCTCCGCGCATTTATAACCCACAACACCCTGCCCCAATCAGCCGCAACTCTCGTTTTCACTTTCTTGCTCTGGTTCACTATCTATAATGGCTACGCGCATTAATTGTTTAAGAACTGGTCATAAGGCAGATTGCCGCGCCCCCTTTTTGGTGGTCCAAATTTTTCGATTGTCCATAACGGGGGCTCGCAATGACCAACGGGGTTGACTACGCGCAGCAGGTTGGCGGTTATCGGAGCGGTCAGTATCCACTCCGTACTTCTTCAGGATGAATTGGGACGTCCTGAAAACCGTCCCCAATGATCACACTGTAGGGGCGACCTGCCACGGTCGCCCGTCAATTCCCTTTTCAAATCCCAGCCCCTGCCAAACAGAGGTTTCGCCTCTCAATCCCATACTCCTGCCCGTGTGCGGAGGGATGATAGAATTGGGGCAATCTAAAAAAACGAGGTGACTATGGCTTTGTTTCGGATCGATCATTCCTCCCAATCTGCAGGAGTAAATTTGCCGCTCAATCTGATTCTGCCCAACCCGGCTGCTTTGCAGGAGAAGGAGCTCTCCTCCTTCACTATACTATTCCTGTTGCATGGGCTCTCGGACGATGCCTCCGCCTGGCAGCGTTATACCAACATCGAGACTCTGGCACGCAACCGCGAGCTGGTGGTGGTGATGCCCACCGTTGGGCGTAGTTTTTACGCGGATATGGACAACGGGCAGGCGTATTTCAGCTACCTGACCGAGGAGCTGCCCGATTACCTGCGCAAGACCTTCCGGCTGGAGATGCCGAGGGAAAAGATGCTGGTCGCCGGGCTTTCGATGGGCGGTTACGGCGCTTTCAAGCTGGCATTTTTGCGCCCCGATATGTTCCGCGCCGCCTGCAGCCTTTCTGGCGCATTACTGAATCTTCAATTTTTCCAGCAAGCTCACTCAAAAGAGGAGCTAAGATGGCAGCATGAGATGGATTTGCTTTTTGGCGGATTGGAAAAGCTACCCGGTTCCGAGAACGATCCGGAAGCATGGATCAAGTCAGGGGCTACGGACTCCGCACGGCTGCCCAGTCTGCACATGGCATGCGGGCTGCAGGATGACTTGCTGGCCACCAATCGCTGGTTTTACCAGGCAGCAACTGCAGCGGGTTTGGACATACGTTATGTGGAGGCGGAAGGCGGACACGAATGGCTGTTCTGGGGCGAGCACCTCAAGCGCTGGCTGCAGGTAGTGGGTGAGAGCTCATAGCTCGTAGCTCGTAGCTGATAGAAAACTTAGGATACTTCGCTACCCATCCTTACTACGCACGTTGGTTTGGGTGATGTGTGATGAGGCGGGATAGTATGGAAACCGACCCCTACTCAAGTTTATCTCTATTGGACGAGTGGTCGCACACTTATAGTGCCTATGCGCATTAATTCGTGAAGAGCGATCCTTTAAGGCAGGTTGTTACGCCCCCTTTTTGGTGGTCCAACTTTCCCGTTGGGTCCATAGAAAGGGCTCGCATTGACAAATTATAATGACTACGCGCAATCTAAACCCCAAAACTAATAAGATTCTTCACTTCGTTCAGAATGACAGTCGAGTCCCGTGGTTGTGATGTATTGCGACCGCATGGAAGCCATCCCTTACAAATGTTCCTCTCTTTGTAGTCCGGGTTCCGGGGTTGAACCCGGCATCTCTTGTAGCGAAGACCTTCCATGGTCTCCCACCTATTAAATTACGTGTCCATCTCGGGACGGCATGGCAGCCTTCCCCAACATTTTAACAATTTTTTTAATCATTTTTCGGTCACTGCGAGACCCTTTGCCATCAGGCGTGGTAGAACTGTTTGAGCATTGGTCTGGCAAAGGATCGTGGCAGTCTGCCTTTTTAATGGTTGGATTGCTTAGTTGCTGGGTTCATACTCCATACTCAAGCAGTTGCAAAGACGAAAGGAAATTCGCAGTGTCGGGGTTAGTCTATGTAGACACCTTTCATAAGGCTGGGGCTTGACTCCAGCCGCTGCATTGGAAAACGGGGCTATTGGCGGAGGGAGATAAACCCCCTCCGTACGTTTTTTAAGATGCAGTTGTAGGGAGATAAAAACTGCCCGCGTTGCTCTCGGGATCGAAACAACTGCCATCCAATGTACAAACCGTTCAATTCACACTTATATTAAAGGAAGAGATATAACAATTATTGCCTTAAATAGGCAATAAAAAAGTGAGATCGTGGCAGATCTACCCTACAAAAAAAAGACGATTTTCAGTTTGAACATACGTCTGCATACCAAGGCTTGCCGGGTTGACAGACACAACTCGGCTTACAAAAGCACAACCACTGTTGTTTATTTTTCCATCTCAAGATTGTAGAGCTCTTCAACCGCCAGGGCGATTTTTGTGACAGAGGTGTCATCCGAGAGCGGATAGGCGAAATAGGTGTCTTCCAACGTGCTGACATCGACACAATCGCGTTTCTTATCAATATAGTTATATTCCACGTGAATCGAATAGAGCGACTGGTTCGATTTGACTACCTCAAAATCCTCTCCCAGGTGGCTGCCTTTCAACACCATACCGTTCATATCGTGCCGCAACCAGCCTTTCCCAAGCTGCACAAAGCCCTTCGAATCTGGCAAAGAGTCAATCAGGACCTCAGATTCCATACCATAGGTGCCAGCGCGAACTTCTGCCCGCACATTCTCACGCTGCCACTCATACCAGGCAGGGGGTGAACTGAACTCGGTCTCGCCTTGCAACGCCTGCAGCTGACCATACTCGGTCAACTCCCAAACCTTGCCGCAAGCCGTACAGCTCAATTGGCTGCCCTCTGAGCGCATGCGATATTCGGTGCCACAATTGGGACACTGGTACAAAACGCGATGCATCTCTTCGGCACGCTCGGGGTATTCAACTCGCACCTGGTTTTCGTACTGCCAGGCGTAGTCGTCGTATACAAGCGCTTCCGTGACCTTTGCCTGGATCTCTTCCGGGCTGAGCCGGGCGACGTGCTCTTTGCTCAACTGCAATTTCATCTCGGCTTCCACCGGCACTCCCCGCGATACCTGGTTCCAGGCTGGTTCATTAATGTGATGACCGTGAAAAAGCAGCGATACAACTGGCACCTGCAGGTATTTGAGCATTTTGCCCAGAGAATCCGGCAACACAGAGTTGGTTCCGATGTGAGAATAACGCGCCTCGGGGTAATAGACCACAATTTGCCCTTGGTCAAGCAGGCGACTGGTCTGGCGAATCAGGTAAATATCGTTGACGAACTTGCGTTTGGCGATGCAACCAACTTTGCGCATGATCCACTCGCGTCCAATGAAGCCATCCAGGGCGACAACATAATTGGCACGCCGGGGGAAGAGCGCGGCAGTCATGATCTTGAAATCAAGAAAACTGTTGTGGTTGCAGAGCATGATATAAGGAGGCTTAACGCCCTGCAAGTCACGGCTAATTTTAGCTTTGTGTTTCCAGACATCCGGATAACTGAGCGCCCAGGCAACCGGCGTTAGATAACGCGCCTGGGGCAGAACTGGTTTGACGAAATCGTAACGGTCGAAGTCCGCAATTTTCTTATTTTGAAAATCAGGGTTATAGAAACCCATCACATTATTGCTAAAAATACCCATGGTTATGCCTTTTTTGAAATTTATTGTGTAGACAAGATTTCATCTTACAAGATAATTAATAAATCTACAAGGAAATAGTTACGAAATCTACCCAAATTGGTATACCTCGAGGGTTTGTCAAACTCAGCAATGCAGAGCACAATTTGACTGTTTCAGGGCATAAAAGAGTTAGAAAAAGAACGAGTACAATATAAGAGTAAACCTTCCAATTACATATAAAGGAGAAAATATGAAAGGGAAACCAGAAATCATCGACAGTCTCAACTTTTTGCTGAAAGATGAATTGACTGCAATCAACCAATACTTCGTCCACGCTGAGATGTGCGAGGATTGGGGCTACAAAGCGCTCCACGAAGTGATTGAAGAACGCGCGATCGCTGAAATGAAACATGCTGAAAAACTGATCGGACGCATTTTATTCCTTGAGGGCACACCTGTTGTTGACAAACTCAATCCGATTCACATCGCTGAGGATGTCCCAGGTATGTTCAAAAACGATCACAAAGCCGAAGAGGAAGCCATCGCTGAATATAACAAAGCCATCAAACAGGCCGCCGATTTGGCCGACAACGGTACCAAAAAGTTCCTGGATGCGATCCTCAATGAGGAAGAAGATCACATCGATTACATCGAAGAACAGCTTGACCAAATTGAGCAGATGGGTATCGAAAGTTATCTGACGACCATCGCAAAGGAATAAGGTGAGACCATGAAAACCAACGAAAAAGTCATCGAAGCTTTGAATAAGTTATTAAAGGAAGAACTGACCGCCATCAATCAATACATGGTCCATGCCGAAATGGCTGAAGATTGGGGCTACGAAGTTTATGGCGAAGTTGAAGAAAAAACCGCCATTGATGAAATGAAACATGCCGAAAAATTGATCGGTCGGATTTTATTCCTTGGCGGCAGACCGATTGTCAGTGAGATGGATAAGATAAGCATCGGCAAAGATCTGCCCAGCATGTTGGAAAATGACCGCGCCCTCGAACAGGACGCGATCGACTCTTACAATGCAGCCATCAAAGTGATGGTTGAAGAGAAAGACAACGGCTCCAAGCAGCTTCTGGAAGCCATTCTGGAAGAAGAAGAGGGTCACATCGATTACTTCGAGGAGCAGCAAGGTCAGATCGAGCAGATGGGCTTGCCCTATTATCTGACCACGATCAAGTAGACCAGTTTTTTTTTTCGCAATCTCTCTTTAGCCGGGTTCCATAAGCGAACCCGGTTTTTTTAACCGCAGCACCCTATCTTGATCTATGCTCCCTGTAGCGCAAAAATGCACGAAAGAACAAGGTAGGTCGTGATTAGGTCGCGTATAGTTTGTGGGATGAGAGAGTAGTACAACAATAATCGAGTTAGTTGCTCAATTATTGAGTATTCAATTTGTGAAAAAAAGAACAAACTCAAATGTTTTTGGCATTGACACGTAATTCCCATGCCTTATAATAACAAAAACACCTATTTAATCTCATTTATGGAGAATAGCTAATGAATCAACGCAACTTTATTGTCATCCTTGTCCTTATCGCTGCCGTCCTCGCAGGCTGGATGTTCTATACTTCCCAGCAAGCTGTCCAGGCAGAATCTGTCCAGGATATCAGTACTAAATACTGGAATTCTGGTCATGCAGATGCTGAATCGGAAGCCTTTATCCACTGGAATGAAGATGATCCAGCCGAAATCCCCCCCACATGTGCCAGGTGCCACAGCACGTCCGGTTTCGTCGATTTTGTCGGTGCCGATGGCTCCGAAGCTGGTAAAGTGGATATGCCAGGCGAAATCAATGATCCAATCAATTGTTTAGCCTGCCATAGTGATGCCGCTCACGAACTTGACTCGGTCTCCTTCCCATCCGGAATGGAAGTAACTGGAACAGGTGTCAATTCGGTTTGTATGTCCTGCCACGGTGCCATGGGTGCTGGAACAGGTGTTGAAGCTGCCACTGCTGGTAAGGAAGCCGATACCCCGATGGCTGATTCCAGCCTGATGGGTCCACATTACTACCATGCCGCTGCTGTTCACCAGGGCGCGGATGCTGGCGTTGGCTACCAATATGAAGGTAAAACCTACGTAGGGGCCTTCGAACACGCCGAGACCGTCAACACCTGCACGGAATGCCATGATCCTCACTCCCTGCATACCCAGAAAATCCCCAATTCAGATGCCAACCTGTGCTCCACCTGTCACTCGGATGTCTCCGGTTTTGCGGATTACCGCAAAGTCTCCATGTCCAAGGTGGACTATGACGGCGACGGAACCGTTGAACCTGTATTCGATGAAATCGAAGGCATGAAAGCCGTCCTTTACCAGGCTCTGAATCAGTACTCCCTGGCTGTTACGGATACTGGTTTCGGCTTCAAATTCGATTCCTATCCCTACGCTTTCATTGATACCAACAAAGATGGCAGCATCGACGAGAGCGAAGGCATCTTCCCCAACAAGTATTCAACCTTCACTCCCCGCATGCAAAAAGCTGCCTTCAACTACATGTTCGTTCAAAAAGAACCCGCGGCTTACCTACACAACGCCAAGTACGTTCTCCAGTTGATGTATGACTCGATTGAAGACCTTTCTGCTGTCAGCGGTGTGACCACCCAGGGTCTGACCCGACCTTAGGGTCTGGTCTCATAATTTGGACACAAGAAGGCGAAGCTCATGAGCCCATCAACTAAAAGAAAAATTTTCTACACAATCTATTTTGCACTGGTACTGCTGCCCGCGCTAGCGATGCTTGTTTCAGGCTATCTGCGGGGAGAAGGGGTCCGTGATATTGCTGTTTTGCTTGGCTTTTTAGGAATGGCGCTGGCTGGAATTCAACTGATTTCCATCGGTCGCATCCATTGGCTGGCAG
>CAZYIJ010000026.1:0-18118 GCA_964647425.1 uncultured Anaerolineaceae bacterium | reverse complement strand
GAATTTGAAATGAAGTCTGGACATTAAAAGTGTCCATTATTTCTGACCAGTCCACTACAAGGACTTCGACGTCCGTGGCCCCCCTTCCCCAATGTGAAAGGTTTAATAATGCTCAGGATGATAAAAAATCAGGGTGACAATGTCCGGTGCTCGGCGGGGAGTCTGGTAAGATCCTTCGCAAAAGAAGCTCAGGATGACAAAAACTCAGGGTGACTAAAGAAGCTCAGGATGACAAAACTCATGGAAAAAATGCTTTAAGATAACAAACGTCGCTTAGGACGATTAAACCCTATGAATTAGCAGATTGAGCATCGTCCTCGTGCAGGGTTTCCGCGAGGGTTTCCCATTCGACAAGCAATTCTTCAAGACGCTGGCTGACTACTACATAAGAATCGGTAATTTTTTGCAGCTTGCGCGGGTCGGCTGGCGGGGATGCCAACTGCGCCTCCCAGGTTGCCTTTTCTGTCTCGGCAGCGTGTACTTTGGCTTCAAGTGCGGCAATTTTCTTCTGAAGTTGCTGGCGTTGATTGCGGCTGAGACTTTTTTGAGTTAGCTTTTTATGGTCTGAATGAGGTTTGTCAGAGAATTCGCCAACCGAAAGTGGTTCTGGCTTGTTGCGAGTGTTCAGAAATTCTTTGTATTCTGAATAACTACCCTTGAAGTCCCGCAGACTTTCCTGGGCAGGCAAAAGCTCCCAAATCTGGGTCGCCAGGGCGTCAATGAGGTAGCGGTCGTGCGAAACCAGCAGAATCGTGCCGGGGTATTGTGCCAGGACATCCTGAAGTACCTCCTGCGTGGGCAGGTCGAGGTGGTTGGTAGGTTCGTCGAGCAGGAGCAGGTTCGCATCTGAAAGGGCTAATTTTGCCAGAGCCAGGCGACCGCGTTCGCCACCCGAAAGCGTAGTAACACGCTCAAAAACCTGGTCACCCTGAAAACCGTAGCGGGCGAGGTAGTTGCGCACCTCAGCAGGAAGCAAATTCGGGGCGACGGTGTTGATCTCCTGGATCAGGTCATTGGTCGGGTCAAGGTCTTCATGCGCCTGGGCAAAGTAGCCAACTTTCAGGCTGGCTCCCAGCAGGGTGCTGCCGCTGTAAGGAGGGGTTTTCCCCAGGATCGTCTTGAGAAAGGTGGTTTTGCCGGCACCATTGGGACCAATCAGCGCCACACATTCACCGCGTTCCAGAATGAGGTCAGGGCTGGTGAAGAGCGGGCGACCTTCGTCCTCATATCCTACTTTTAAATCGTAGGTGCGCAAAACCAAATCGCCGGAGCGACCGATGGTCTTCAGGCGCAAATGCATGGGGCGGGTATGGCTCTTGGGAGCTGTCAGGCGGCTGTCTTCGAGCAGCCGTTCCAGCCGGCGCTGGCGACCGCGAGCCTGGTTTGTGTTTTGACTGCCCATATTTCTTCGAATGTAATCTTCCTGCTTTTCAATATATTCAGTCTGGGCTTCGTATTCAGCCAGGCGGCGGGTGTAGCGTTCTTCGCGTTGATGCAGGTAGGCGGTGTAATTTCCGCGGTAGACCTCGAGCGAGGGGGTCATCTCCCAGATCACCCGGGCGGTTTGATCGAGAAAGTAACGGTCATGCGAGACGATGACCACCGCGCCGCTCCAATCGCGCAGGTAGGCTTCCAGCCATTCCACGGCGTTTATGTCGAGGTGGTTGCTGGGTTCGTCCAGGAAGAGGATATCAGGGTCTTCAAGCAGGATGCGAGCCAGTCGGGCGCGCGTGCGCTGACCGCCGGAGAGCTGCTGAAGCGGGCGTTGGTAGTCAGATTCGTCAAAGCCAAGACCGGTGAGCGTTTGTTGGATGCGGTTGCTGTAGGTGTAGCCGCCCTTGAGGTCAAACTGGTGCTGCAGCCTGCCATAACGCGATAAGACTTCGGGATCACAGGCAGGGTCTTGCATCTGGATCTCAAGCTGGCGTAATTCATCAGCAAGGTCGATCAATTCCTCGAAGGCGATCAGGCAGCTATCCCAAAGTGTGCCTTCGGTAAAATGGACGGCTTCCTGGGGCAGGTAACCAACACGCAAGCCGCGGGAGCGAAAGACTGAACCTTCGGTTGGATCGTCTTCACCTGCCAGGATGCGCAGCAAGGTGGTTTTACCTACACCATTGCTGCCAACGATTGCGATGCGGGCATTGTGGGGAATGGCAAGACTAATGCCCTCAAAAATATCGACTGGTCCAAAAGAACGACCCAGGTTCTGTGTAGTTAGTAGTGACATAGCACAAAAAGTATACCAGTGAGGGAGAAAACCTTGAATGGGAAATTACTACCTAAAAAAACTAGCGACACCTAATCCTCTATGCCTTGAGATGATTCCGACATCACCGTTTGCAATGGAAGCTTACAGAGAAAACTCGAATACTCAGAAGGATCAGCCAGGATTGTAAAACTCCAGATTACATTACCGTTTTCAATATAGGCATCACGCGCAAGTACCTCATCAATCCCAATCTGGATCGCATACACCGATTCATTTTCAATGGGATAAAGCATAATTGAGTTTATCGATATATCTTTGCCAGTTGAAGCTGGCGCGAATGCAAAGCCATTAGAAATGGATATGTCTTGAGACTCCCTGCCTGAGACATCTACCCTTCTTGAGATCCCGGTCTCAATATTGAAAATTGTAAAACTTGTGGGCTGTTCAAAACTTTCATTATTCTTCCAGACTATGAATGGAAATTCCATATCTGGCATGCTGGCAGGATTATTCTTAGGAAGTTCAAGCCAAGTTCGGTTTGAAATGTCAAACAGGGTTAAACCACGCACAGGCTCCTTGGGAACATTATTTTCTATCACAATATATCCATTTGATGCTGCGATGTTTGCCATAAATGACTGCGGATTTTGATTATCAATGAGCAATTCCACATTATTGGAAGCCAAATCAAAGGCATAAAGTTGGCTTGACAAAATGTCCTTACCATTAAAGGTTGAGGTTGAAAGGTAAAGCATGCCAGAGTCAAGCGAAGTATACGTATTAAATGAAAGGGAGTTATGTTGCCCTTTATCTGTAATGGTTGTATTGGTATCTTCATCTAAATTTACTACATGTAAGTTCCATTCCCCGGTTTCACTGGGTGAATCTACCACCATATACGTGTACCAGGGATTATCAAAATCAATGTTGTTTAAAAGAAGATGACCATTTGGAAACTCTGGTGCAAATAAGGGTCTCAAAGTGCCATCTTCTGGGGAAGCAATAGAAATGTTGTTCTGCTCTGAAACGGCGACAAGGTATCGACCGCCTATATCCATTGGCTTGGTGATATTACTCTGAGGAAACTCTACACAGTACTTTTCAATTTCGTTTTGGTCGAAATAGTAAGAAAATCGATGTGTTTCCTGTTGATCTGCAGGTGTGATATCTGGTGTCACACGGGTTGTTTCTTCCGTCGCAGGCAGCGCGGGGGTGTTGGCAGTTGTTGGATTCTCTATTGGTTGAACAGGTACCAAAAATTCAACAGTTTCAGTTGGCACCACGTCAGTTGAAGGCAATTGGTAAGTGCAACCAGAGATAAAGAGGGTGAAAAAGAGTGCCAGACTCAAGGATTTTTTGTTCATTTCCAGCTCCTTTGGATGGTAATGGACTTGCTTCTTCCTGCCACCATTGTACTACGTTATATTTTACAAGTATTTATTAAATTTGATAAAAAGGGAATGTAAAAAAATAAAAAATGGAGCCCGTCGGCTCCATTGATTTTTTGCTTGATTATTTTCAACAAATTTTTACTAAAGCATGCTTATTTGAGCATGGATTCGATGAACCAGATGTGCTTGTTTTGGGCTTCGACTTCGCCTTCCATCAGGGCAACCAGGATAAATTCGCCCTTTTCATCAGCTTCGTTACGAATTTCGGTGGCCAGATCGCGCATCAGTTTCTGATCTTCAACAGCGATTTTCAGGGCATCCTCGATGCTGTAATCCTTGCTTTCCAACTCTTTGATGGTGGCAATTTTCAAATATTCTTCGAGGGAAGCTTTGGGATATTCGCCAACCATTTTCTGGTATTCAGCAACTTCGTCGAAACTTTCTGTAGTTTCATCGTACAGTGCTTCAAGATACTCGTGAACTTGCTTGAAGCCTCTTCCGATCACATTCCAGTGAAGATTGTGAAGTTTTACATAATTCACGCCCAGATTTGCTAAATAAAGATCCAATTTTTTACTCATAGTTTGTTAATTCCTTTCGAATTTTGTATTTATTGTCTTTAATATAACAAAAATTAGCAGAAAAATCGAGTTTTTGTAGCTTGTTTTCATAAGAAATGAGTAAGAATCGTAAAACCGGAGATCCTGATTTGCTCCGGACATTTAATCACTATCGGATGGCGAGGAGCTCTGAAGAGATTTTAAAAGTTTAACTCCCAAGACAGTGGCTGAAATTCGGTGCTGCTGTTTGAGGTTGGACAAGACAACGACAGCAGTTTGGGTATCTGGATCAAAAGCAAGATAGCTGTTGAAATAGCCTGTTCCGCCATTGTGCCAGGTGATGTTGTTACCTTCGTCGATGAACCAACTGAGCCCAATCGCGTCCAAATGAACTCCAACTGAAGTGTTTTCTGGTGAAGTGTCTTCGATCGTCTTTTGCGGAACATGGCAAGTCGCGAATGGTCCAACCTGGTCGAGCTGCAGCTGGGCGTAGGCAAGCATGTCTTCAATAGTAGAAACAATCGCTCCTGCTGGCATGTAGGCGTCGCCTGGGTCCCAGCCCCAGTAATTGCTCAGATTGCCCTGACCATCCGTTATCCTGGTGTTCTCCATCCCAAATTCCCGGGCAAAATCATTGAGCAAGGTGGTGTACTCTTGCTGATAGACCTCTTCGAGCACCAACCCAAGCGTAGCGAAACCAAAATTTGAATAATTAAAAGGATACTCCTGATCTTCCAGGTGGGTTTTGGAGAGCCTTTCGAGGGTCATTTCCGCAGTAACGCCTTGAAATGGGTGCGCTCCACGCAAAAAGTTCCCCACGACAGGACCCTCAATATAGGAGCCCTTGTAACCAGAGGTATGCGTGAGCAGCTCCAGGACAGTTGGATAATGCTTGTCTGAAGGCAAATCGAGATAGGTGTCAATAGGCTCCTTCAGATTTATTTTGCCTTCCATGACGGCTCTGTTTACCAGGGCCGCAGTAAAGGTTTTGGTGAGGGAGCCGATCTCGTAATCGTACACCGTCGGCGGCAGTTCAACACCATCCTGACCGTAAACGTGGAAAGAAACATCCCCATTGTGGATTATCCCCACAGTAATACGAGCGTCAGGTACGTCCTTGGTGGTATGAGCGAGGGCTTCCTCGAAACTCATCGAAGGGGATTCTGAGTCCTCAGATTTGAAATTGTTTGAATAAACGCTGTATACAACCGCAGCCAGGACCAGAAGAACCAGCAAAACAAGCAACCATTTTTTGTTCTTTTTCATTTCTATTGCACTTTCAGGAAACTTAATTAAAGCTGCTGGTCATACTTAACGGACAAATCTCCCTCACCAGTATTGATAAAAATTGTCAGTTGATTGGAGCCAGCTGAAACACTAATTTCAGCGTGTTGACCATCAGAAGATATGGATTGCACTTGCCAGGTAGCCTGGGTTAGCCAGGGGTTTGCCTGGCGGAAATCCGCAAGCTGGCGGAGCAGGCCGGCGGTCTCTGGCATGGGTGCAGTATCCCAGGGCATGGCCAGACGGGCTTCATCGAAGCCCGAGGCGCCCCGGTCGTGGATAGAGCGGTGCTGGCTGAGGTCGAATTCAGTGCCGTAATAAACGATGGGCGGTTGGGGGAACAGGTAGAGCAAGCTCAGGGCGGCGTGCACGGCATCCAGATTCCCTTCGGCAGTAAAAACGAAGCGATTCATGTCGTGATTGTCGATAAAAGCGGGCCGGCTGAAACCAGGAGGAAAAGCATCCTGGAAGGACTGGAGGTAGCCAGCCAACCTGGCGGCATCCCAGTTGCGGGTAGCGAAGGTTTCGCGCAGAGCCTGGCAAGTGAGAAAATCAAGCGTGCCGTGCATGCTGCCGAAAAGTTGGGTTTGTTCATCGGCAGGAGCGACCACTTCGCCAAAGGTCCAGCATTCCGGGTTGATCTCGAGGCATGCGCGCTGGAAGTCCACCCAAAAGTCGCGGTCAGGTCCGATGGCATAATCAAGGCGGTAGCCATCCACGCCCAGCCTGAGCCATTTTTGAGCGGCTTCAATCAGGTGGGCACGGGCAGGAGAACCAAAACGCAGTTTGAGTTCAGGCATGGTCTTGACGTTGTAATAGCTCTGATAGCGTTTTGGCCATTTTGTCCAGGTAAACCAGCCGGAATGGGCGACAAACTGGTCTGCTAATCCGCTTTGAAAAGCGGGATGCTGATTGGAACAATGGTTTGCGACAAAATCGAGCAAGACCTTTATCCCTTTTTGATGAGCAAGGGTCAATAGTTCACACAGATCTTCTTCAGTTCCGATACGGGGTTCGATTTGGGTGTAATCAGAGATGTCATAGCCGTGGTGGGAAGGGCTGCTAAAAATGGGGGTAAGCCAGATGGTGTTGAAACCGAGTCCCTGGATGTGATCGAGTTTGTCAATCACGCCCCGCAGCGTGCCGCCAAAGGGGGAAAGTAAATTTTGGGTCTGGAGCCAATCGCGGTTCCGACCCGGGTTGAAGCGGTCCACAAAGATCTGATATACACGGGCTGTTTTTGACCAGGTTGGGGCGAGGTTGCGCGGGTTGAGCCATTGGGCAAATTGGGTTGCCTGCATTTCTGATACGACTTGATTGTCGGCGTAGACTTTGGAACCATCTGACAAGTTGGCGTAAATGTAATAGCGCAGAATGGCTCCTTCTTTTGCCTGCAACTGAAGCTTCCAGGTCTGAAGCCAGCCCCAGCTGAGAGTGTTCCAATGGAGATCGGCTTTTTCGAACTCCAGCGCCTGACGGGTAGCCCAATCGTCCAGCGTAAAGACCAGGTGGAGTGAACTGACAGACTGTTTGCTGTGACTGGTGGCTTCGATGTTCAGACGAGCGTTACCCTGAAAATAATCGGTTTGGACGCGATCATAGTGATGAAGCCCATACAGGCGTTTACTCTGATAACGGGCTCTGTAAGATCGTTTTCCGAGATCTCCAAACAAAGTGTCAGGATATTTAGGTTTAGGTTTTTTTGATGGCACGTAGACCTCCGTGGTTAGTGAATTTTACTAGAAATGCCCAGAAGCGGTTTCTATCGTACTATAATGCTCAAGATGAAAAAAGCTGAAGGTTGGATGAACAATATTCCAGGCGAAGTTTTGCTGTTGTTAACAGCCATAATCTGGGGCACGGGCTTTGTATCGCAGCGCAAAGCGATGGAAAGCATGGCGCCTTTTGCTTTCATCGCCCTTCGTTTTTTTCTGGGCTGCCTGGTTCTGCTGCCGTTGTTAATTGCAAGAAATGTAAAGGGAAAGACTCAGGACATCGAAAGCCGTGATTGGAAGAGTGTTTTTGTGAGGTTGGTGCTGCCCGGATTGGTGAGCGGAGTGTTCTTGTTTGCCGGGACGAGCATGCAGCAGCTGGGAATTATGACCACCAGTGCTTCCAAGGCAGGTTTCCTGACTTCGCTGTACCTGGTGTTGGTGCCTGTGATTGGGATTTTCCTGGGTAAGCAAACCAATATTTGGGTTTGGATCGGGGTGGCGCTGGCATTGTTGGGCGTCTATTTTTTGTCCGTAGACATGCAATTGACCGTTCAGCGAGGTGATATCTTTCTAATCGTTGGGGCGTTGTTTTGGGCGATGCAAATACTGGCACTGGACCACTACAGCCCAAAGACTGACACGCTGAAACTGGCGTTTGGTCAATTTTTCGTTGCAGCGGTATTGGGTTTGGCTGTAAGCATGATTTGGGAAAGCAGACCAATGATCCCGGACGCGGTGGTTTGGGGACCACTCTTGTATTCCGGTATTGTAGCTGTGGGGATCGGCTTTACCTTGCAAGTTTTCGGACAAAGCAAGGTGGACCCGGCGCTCGCCTCGCTGATTATGAGCCTTGAAGCTGTTTTTGCTTTGCTCGGCGGTATGCTCTTCCTGGGGGAAAGGCTGAACAGCAGAGAATGGTGGGGCTGCGTGCTGATGTTAGTGGCTGTGACACTGGTCCAGTTGAAGGGTCAGCAGCGGAAGACAGAATAGAACAGACCTTCAAATTCAACAGTAACTATAATTTTATCAATATTGAAAATTAGACGTTTATCTAATAAAATAGATTAATATCTTAGAAAGGAAAACGTGACCGCGATGATCAATACCAAAATTCATTGGGATATTGGCACGGCTTATGATTTGTTCATCAGCCTCAGGATTTTGCATGAGCCTGAGAAATTCAGCGTCCGCGCTTCGTGGGCGGCTGGGGTACGATCCCGTATTCCGACTGAATACCGGGAGGTTTTAGAGCAAGCCGCCTCTCTCAGATTGGTACCGCTGTCATTCGTCTATTCACTGAAAGAACCCAAGAACTCCACTCAATTGCTGGCAAAATTGAAGGGTATCCCTCCAAGTGAAATTCTTGAAAGGCTGACCATTTTTCCGGATATTCCGGAAGATATCAAGGAATTATTTCTGGCTACTACGCCTGCAAGAAAATGGACCAATGAGGAAATACAACTTTTTGCTCAGCGTTTGGGAATTGAAGATGCCAAGCAGGTAAAGAAAATATCCAAAACTTTATACGAAGCCTGGTCCAATCGCACGGAGTTTGGCGAAAAACTGGTTCAGGGGCTTCAAGCCTATGTCGATATCTTTTTTGCGGAAGAGGAGCAGAGAATTCTGCCTGTTTTACAACAGGAACTTTCGTATGCCCATATGCGAGCCGGCAGCCGTCCTCTGAAAGCAATGCTTGAAGAAATTACGGCTGGCGTTCGATATGATGACCTCGACCATTATTCTGATATCACCCTGGCACCCACTTTTTGGGGATCGCCGTTCATGTTTTCACAAAACCTGGCAGACACTAGTTTGATAGTTCTGTTCGGAGCACGCCCGGGATCGATGTCGATCATTCCTGGAGAAATCGTGCCCGATGGACTCTTACGAGGCATGAAAGCCCTGGCAGACCCAACTCGATTGGGGATCTTGCGCTACCTTGCTCAGGAACCCCAAACAGCATCAGAGCTTTCGAGGATTCTGCGCTTGAGACCGCCCACAGTCAATCATCATTTGAACCAGCTTCGCCTGGCAGGAATGGTGCAAGTCTACCTGGATTCCAGCGGAGAGAAGAAATACGCTGCCAGATATGAAGGCTTTGAGGACACCCAGGATATGCTTAATCGTTTCGTACGTGGTGAATAGTCTTGGCGACAGAACCAATAAATCCAAAAGAAGAAAACCAGTCGGTTATAGCAACCTATATCAGCCGCATTCAGGCTTTTAGTAAGAATGCCCGGCTTTACCTGCTTAGTGAATCGGTTTATGGCATTGCTACAGGCGTTTTCCAATTGCTGTTCAATTTTTATGTCCTGAGTTTGGGATACAACGAAGCATTTTTAGGAAACATGGTTGCGGTGCGCAGCATGACCAGTTTACTTCTTGCGCTGCCAATGGGATTCCTGACTGATCGGATTGGGCGGCGAAACTCAATTATTATCAGCATGGCAGGGTTTTCTGCCTCAGTGGCTTTGTTGTTGCTGTTCCCTTCCAGTTTGATGTTTATTGCCATGAGCATTGTTCAAGGGGTAGCACAATCACTTTCGGGCATTGCTATGGGTCCCTTCCTGATGGAAAACAGTGAAGAGAAAGAACGGACCTATCTGTTCAGCCTTTCTTCGGGCTTGCGAATGACGGCAATTTCGATTGGTCAGTGGGTGGGCGGCTATCTGCCCACCTGGTTTGCTTTTAGGTTAGCCGTAAACGCGATGGATACCCAAGCCTATTCCATGTCATTGTGGATGGTGACTATAAGCGCTGTGGTGGCGCTGCTCCCGATGTTATTTGTGGCAAGACGCGCATCCAATCAGTTCAGTCGTTCGGTATTTGCGCCTTTGAGTTTTATTCGTAAGAATCCAGGTAAGTTTGAAAAGCTTATTCTGCCAAACCTGATTACTTCGATTGGAGCAGGTTTGATCATGCCCTTTATGAACGTCTTCTTTCGGACGGTGCATAACCAGAGCGACACCTCAATTGGAGCCATTTTTGCCTGGGGCAGCCTGGCAATGGGGCTTGGATTGGTGATCGCGCCAGCTCTGGCGGAGCGATTTGGCAAAATCCAGGTGGTGGTTGGCACCCAGGGGCTTTCGGTGCCCTTTTTAGTGATGCTGGGATTTGCTCCATGGATGGGTGTTGTTTTGGTCGCTTATTATGCCCGCACCATGTTGATGAACATGAGCTCCCCAATCTATTCGACTTATGTAATGGAACAGGTGGACCCGGAATCACGGGGGATGTTGGCAAGTTTATCGAGCATGGCATGGAACTTTGGCTGGGCGCTAAGCCCGACCATCAGCGGCTATTTGCAGGTGAGATATGGGTTTGGTCCGCCATTTTTATTGACGATACTTCTGTATAGCATTGCGATAGCAATGTACTACATCTGGTTTTTAAGGCCGAAAGAGAAAGCGGTAAAAGCAGAAAGCCCTATCGGGTGATCCAGGTATACTCTTCGGAACTGGGACCTACAAGCACCTGGAGGCCGTCTTTTTCCAATAAGCCAGCATAATTTCCGGGCCGGGCAATTGCTTTCCAACCGTCAAGAATGAAGGGCAAAGGACCTTCGGCAGGAATCCATTCGCCGTTATATTTGCGTGTAAGATGAAGATGCGTGCCGGTGGAAACCCCACCTTCACAAGAAGGGTGACCGACGGGATCATTTTGGTTTAAGCGGGTGCCTACCCCTGCCCGTCCTTCGGGGGTGAGGTGCATATAAAGCAAGACCCAACCGGTTCCTTCGTTGCCATCACCATCCAGATCTACCGCAACTGCACCGCGGTGGCTGCGAACAACCAGCCCGGGAGCGGAAGCGACTGCCCAGTTTGGTGAAGTGATGCAACCCGGGAGATCATCCAAGGGAGCAAAATCGAGCGCGCCGCGGGGCGTGCCGTACTGCCAGGTGATGTGCGGACCAGAGGTGAGCGCCCAGGTTTCTCCGATAGGAATGGGCAAACTCAGGGTGGGTTGGTTTATCCCTGCAGGCATTAACGTGCCAGTTGCGACTGCCCTTGCCCAGGGATCGCCAAACATGCTGGAATGGAAAGCAAGGAATCCTTCGGACCCATAAAGTCTGTCATAAAAATTGCCGGCATCATACAACCCTGCAAAAAGATATTGAACTGCAACGCTGCCCACGTTGAGCTGCGGGGCAATATTTACGGTGAGTTTATCCCGAAAAGTCAGGGTTTGCACGGTACCTTCGCGCCATCCGTAAAATCCACGGCTTAACTCCCTGGCAGCAACCTGTAATTCTTCGTAAAGACCTTCGACGCCGACCGCTTCGTAATTCAAAGGCGAAGTGTCGTCAACGGCATTGGCGGGATGACCATAAAGCCAGTTGGATTGGTATTCCAACAACGAAAGCAGCAAGCGCGGGTTGGTGGATGTTTCGACGGCAACCAGTTCGATGATTTCCGGACCGCTATACCAACCGTCATATAGATATTCCCTGTAATCTTTCAGGAAGCCGCCGGCGTTTTGGGCGTAAGCAATAATGTCTGAAGAAGATGAATCTGGACCATAGATGATGGCATTATCCGGCAAAGCAGGCTGCTTATAAGGAGAAGAGAAGGACGGCGTGGGTAAGCCCAGCGGCGTGTTGACCGGCAGGATCGCATTGGGGTCCAGCCCTTCTGCGCCTTGGATTTGAGAGGAGTTCACCCGGAAACGGCGGCTGATACTAACCAGGCGATCACCCGATTGCGTGCAATAGAGTTGTTTACCCGGCTCAACCGCCATCTGACAGACAGTTATGGGTGTTGGCGGTACTGGCAGAGAAGTTTCAATTGGTTGGGGGGTGGGGCGATCTTCTTGAAATGCCTGGGTGGGCAACAGTGTTTGGATGGGTTGAACCAGTTCCAGGGGAGGTGTCGCAAACGATTCTGCCAATTGTGTTTGTTGAAAATAAAGGTAAGCGGCAGTGGCGGCAATGTTTTCCCTGAGAAAGTTACAGGACGATACAATCAATAAAAAGGCTGCAGACAAGACAATCAGCAGCTTTGCAACCTTGATTTGGCGGGTTTTTGACGGACTATTTTTCCGGGTTGATGCGGAATTCATAGATCCCCTGATCATACTGCCATTCGTGGGAACAACCCGGGCAGATTTGGGTCTGTTGCACCTCAGGTAAGGGGTGGGAGCAAACAGGACAGGCAAAAAAGCTGCCTGGCGCGGGCTTTTCGGAAGCTCCAACGCTTCGGTTTAGGGTGAATATGCTGGGAGTATAACCCTTGAACAGCTTATTATCCTGCAAACTCGCGTCCCACTTGACCAGACGGTCGTGTTCGACATGATTTTTAAACCAATCAGCGCGGAAGAAAGAAACACCCAAGCTGTTTTCGTACTTAAAGCCACTTTCCTCAAGAGTTTTAACGATGGTCCTGGGATGGAAGTTGTAATTTAGTTCAACAAATTCAACCTGTTCAGGTGAAAAAGGATTCCAGGATTGTCTTTGCATCAGCCAACGAAGAATCGATTTGACGTTGCGCTTGTTGGCAAACTCAAGCAAAAACAGGCTGTCTTCCGCCATTACACGGCGGATCGATTTTAAGGTGAAAGGTGCATCAGCCATGTGGTGCAAGGTGCGGATCATGGTAGCGCCATCAAAAAGACCGCTTACGAAGGGCAGCTTGTAAATGTCAGCGGCGACGTAGACAAAATTGTCACTGTCTCCAAGACGCTCGCGGGCTTGCAGGAGCTGAGTGCGGGAATAGTCCAACAGGACGATCCGGTCCCAGTTTTGGTAGCGCCGGGTCAACCTGCCGGCGCCTGCCCCTAATTCGAGAAGCAAACGACCACCCTTATTGAACAACCTGTCGATTGCCACCGTTTCGACCGCGTCTTCATAACGACGGTTGGCACCATCCCAAAATCGGGACTGGTAATCCGAGCCCTCATAGGAACAGACAGGTGGCGTAGTATCTGGCTTCGTAGTCATAGTTAATCAGAACATCCGGGCAGGTTTGCCGGTAACACCCGAAGAAACCTCCTTACCGCTGCTTCCTCTCGGACCTGACGGGGTTCGCAGGGCTTCGCCGCACCGGTCCCGCCCGGATGCGAAATTAAGGATAATGGATAGGGGGTGGGATGTCAAATGGTTTAGTCGAAGAATTGTTGCGCCTTTTCAACCAACGAATCCAGTCTATCGAGATTGTTTGCCAGTGCCGGAGGAGTATCTTCAAGGTCATTAATTGCCTGGGATAGCAACGCCTGGTGTGTTTTAAGCGAGTCGAACCCCATTTGCGGCCTGGGTATATTGCGCAAGGAGTTGGAGACTCCGTTCCAAATAGTTTGCACAGCAATCGCCAGAGGAGGAGCAATTACCAACCAGGGTAAGCCCAGGGTTTCTCCGATGATTAAAAAGAACAGCAAGCGCAAAATGGGAGCATCCCATTTATCGCGGTAGAGTTTTGGCCAAACAAAGATCTCAAGCAGGGCGAGTACAAGCAGAACGAAGGCTAACAGCCAGGGGTAAAAGAGGATGCTGGAGAGAAGCCCGATTACCAGGGTGAACTGCAGGGCGATTACTATGCCGATAACTGGCAAAAGATTTGCCAGTGCCACCATCAAACCCAACAAAACAGGATAGGGGGAACGCAGGTAGAAAACGCCGACAGAAATGAGGATCCAGGTCAGGAAGAATTTAATCAGCAGAAAGCGACCGTAATCGCCCATGGCGGCGTCGATCTCACGCCAGATTGTCCGGGCTTTTTGACGCGCTTCCACTGAAAGAAAAGAAAGCCAAAGGCGTTCGAAACGATCTTGGGAGCCTGTCCAATAAATGCTGAGGAAGACAATCACAACCAGACCACTGAGGATGGCTGCTAAATTTTCCGAAATGTTCTGGAGGATGGGTAGTAAAAGTTTGCCGCCATCAGTTGTGGCAATTTCAAAAAGTTCGCCTGGTGGTGGAAGCAACTCGATCAATTGCCTTGCAAACCCCAACCGTTCCAACCAAACCGGCAAGAACCATCGCTTCAGATTAGAGATGGTATTGACCATCAGATTAAGCTCACTGGAAAGACGCATCAGACTTAGGTAAAGCAAGTATAAAATACCAGCAACCGCGAGCAGCATGCCAATAATAGTGAAAATTACTTGCAGGCGAGATTTGGTCTTCAGGAAATCGGCAAGAGGTCGGATGATAGCGCCGAGAAACAAGGAGAACAGAAAGTAGAGAATAACTTCGTTGATTTGCCATAAGATGAAAACTGTCAGAGCGATTACCGAGAATGCCGCTGCGTACGTGAGAGTGCGTTTATTCACCATTCTTCTCCTTGGCTTGCTGGGCTAATAGCCCGTCAAGGTCGCGTGCTACCATTTCCATTTCTTCCAATACAGTATCGATTTTGGCTCTGGATTCGGAGTCTCCAACTTGAGTTTGTCGCGATTGATTTCTAATATCTGATAGAAATCCCTGGGTTTCATAACGAAGCAAATTTAATTTATCGCGGCCGCCAGTGAGCGCTTCTGCTTCGGGCTCCCTTCGCATCAAGGTGCGGTCGAAAATTAATTGGATCACGGCAGCAAGAGGAATTGCCATGAGTGCGCCGCCTATACCGTAAAGGGAAGTGAATGCAGTGATGGATAAAATAGAAATGAAGGGATTAACGCCGACAACTTTATTCATAATGCGGGGAACCAGCAGGTTGTTCTCAATCTGTTGGATAACCAGTGCTGCGACAATCACAGAGATCAATGTTGCAGGAGAGATGGAAATTGCTACTAACACTGCTGGAATAGCGCCAAGGATTGGTCCAACCATAGGTATGGCTTCAAAAACACCTGCAATCAGGGCTAGTAAGAAGGCGTTGGGAAGCCGCAGGATAAGGAAGACCACCAAAGACAATCCAGCGATGGAGAGGCTAAGCACGCCCTGACCTATCAGGTAATGAGTAAGCTTGGTTTCAATTTCTTGCACGATCTCCAAGACGTTTTGTCGTTTTTCTGCTTTGATAAAAAAGAGGCTGGAGGAAATGATCTGGGGACCAAAAAGCATCCAGTAATAGGTGAGAAGCAGGAGGACAACTATGTTGAAAAGGTTGGTTAAGCCAACACCAAGAAAGCGCATCGCACTGTTCAAGGTGGTTATTGCATCCTCATCGGCCCCTGGCAGTTCCTCACCCAGGTTGAGTTTAGCGGGGAGGGATTCACTAAGGCGCGCTACCAAATCGTTACGACTGCTCGCAATCCAATCCCGAATTATGCTGTAATAGCGCGGAATTTCAGAAAGCATGGTTTGGTACTGGCTGGAAAGCACAGGCAGTAATAAGAGAACCAAGCCAATAACCAAAGCCAGAATGACAAGCAAGATTGTCAGACTGGCAAGATTTCTATGAATACCAATGTTTATGAGCCATTGATGAGCACGCCTTGCAATGGTGCCAAGTACGACAGCAACAAAAAGTGTAAAGAGGATGTGGTGAAAGCGATAGACGCCATAAAAGGCGGCTAAAACCATCAGAAAAAGGAGCACTGTAATGATTGCGTCTTTGAATCTCAATTGGGTTACAGGTTGCTTCATCTATCCACCTCGATTTGATAGATGAATTGTACATAAAGAATGAGTTATTTGCTACCTGGGGTTTATATCTTGATTGATTTAATGCAGACTTTGGTCGCAAATCTGGTGATAACCGCATGCCCGGCAGCGAGCAGGCTGATTATGGGAGCGCGGAGCAAGCTGGGTTCGTTCGACAATGCGGATTTCTTTGATAAGAGCAAGTAACTTAGTTTCGAGATCGCTGGTGTAGGAAATTGTGAAGGATTTATTTTGATAGCGAATGATGCCATGAGGAGGTCGCTGACCAAAGTTTTTCTCCACCAGATAGCAGTAGGCAGCCAGTTGCATGATGTGCGAATCCCACGGATAGGAGGGTGCGGTTCCACTTTTTAGCTCGACTGGAACAACCATCCCGGTTTTTTCCTTGACAACGTAATCTGGCTTGCCAACCAATTCCAGTACAGGATCGTAAAGTGGTTTAGGTAAGGTCTGCCAGTAGTTGCTGTCAGTGTAAAGCAGATCTCCAGCAGGCAGACCCGTGGTTTTACGCTGGCGACGGCTAAGAAGCCAGAGCAAGAGGCCAAGAATCAGAAGCAAAATTCCCCAATAGACAGTTTTCACGAAAACAAACTCCAAACCAACAGGATGATCCCAGCAATAAGTAGAGCCAACCCCAACCATTGGTAAAGTTGAGAATGCTTCACAGTGCGGGCATGAGAATAATGGACCTGGCTGCCCAGGTCCATTTCAGATTGATTTTCGGATTTTTCGCCTTGTTGGGCGTACCACCAGGAACGCTGGCAGTAAAGGAATGACCCAAGTTCAGAAGCGCTGATTTTACGCATCAACCGTTATGGTCAGCAAGCTGATTTGAAAGTTGTTCCAGTTTATGTGCCAGCTGTTCTTCCCGGTATGCAACCGTGATGTCCGCTCGCGTACGCTCGATAATGCCGCGCGCCAAATCGGTTCGGCGTCGCAGACCTTCGGTGATCGCATCCGGGTAGTCCATTGTGACCAATTGGGTATAAACCTCATCCATCAAATCAAGCAAGCGCTCCACCTCGCTGTTATAGCCAGGGCGCAGGAGGTCGAGGCTTCGTCGGCGGAGTTCGCCGAGTGTCTCTGTGAGACCATTGAGATAGGCCGGGTTCTCAGCGTTCAGTTCTTCTGGCGTGGGCAAGGGCAGCCCAAGGATCATTGCTACGGTCAACTCGGCTTCGCAATACTCTTTGACCGCATCCTGGGTATAGCCCGCGAAATATAGTTCAGGATGAGAGTCTTTAAGAGTCAGGCGCAATTGATCCACCAGTGTTCGCCCCTGGCTCAGTTCCTGACGGGCTTCAGTCTCTTCGCCGCGGTGAATAGCACGAATTGCCAGCGAGGCGTGTTTGATGCATTGGCGGGCATTTCGCAATGCCTCATCCCGCAACGCGGTCTTATTTTCAAAATCAGTGCGGATGTCTTCGCAGATTTTATCTAGTGCTTGCATCACTTTTCGCTTTCTGGTTGATCGGGATTACTGTTACCGCGGAAGAGTTCATCGGCTAGAGTTGAACCGTGAGGAACTTTTATCTCCCCAAAATTGGTTTCATAGCGCTTGATGTTTTCGTTCAGGGCCCGCTGTAACATTTTCATAGCGAGGGGTGAAAGAATCAAGCGGGTATTGACCTTGGGGTTAGTCACACCGGGAAGCATAGTCACAAAATCCATCAGGAATTCCGGTGCGGTGTGGGATATGTACGCTACATTGACGTAGCGAGGTTCAAGATCTTCCGGGATTTGAACCTGAATCCGTTTGATATCAGCCATGAGTCCCTCCTAGAAGGGGATGTCCTCGTCGTCGTCCATAGGACCAAAATTCTGGCTGCTGTCTTCACCCTTGGGGGACAGGAAGCGCACAGTTTCAGCCGTGATTTCATAACTGGAACCCCAGGTGCCATCTTTACGCTGAAAAACGGTTGGGCTGCCATTTGAATCGGGACGCAAGCGACCCTCGACCAACACTTTTGAACCCTTGTGAAGATATTGATTGGATGATTCTGCCTGTTTACCCCAGACTGTCACTCGAAACCACGCGGTTTCTTCTTTATCGCCATAGCGGCGGCTGGTGGCGACACTGAAGCTGGTAACGGGATTGCCTTCGGGGGTGTAACGCATTTCGGGGTCACGCCCCAGGTTGCCAATGATGATTATTTTCTGATACATGGAATTTCCTTTCGTGTGTGTTTTTGTGTGTGCATTTCTATCAGATTGGTTGATTAATTTTACTTCAATATCGGGAATTCTCATTAAAACGTGTATCAGCGTTTTATGACAGAACATGGTAATCTTGATTTTTGCTGGTTCTTATTGCTTGAAATAGGTTACATACGACCTTTGAGCCCATCTTGACGCATTCGCTAAAAATACGATATACTTCAACTTCGCCGGGGTGTAGCGCAGTCGGCTAGCGCGCT
>CAZYIJ010000025.1:0-18137 GCA_964647425.1 uncultured Anaerolineaceae bacterium | reverse complement strand
GGCACTACCATTATCAACGCAAAAGGCGGCTATACACAAAAAAGTCGACCGATTATTTATTGCGTTGTGACAGCTGCTGAAGTCATCAGGCTAAAAACGATTGTGCAGGAAGCAGACCCTGATGCATTTATGTCTGTGGGGCACGCCAACGAAGCTTTGGGTGAGGGTTTTAGCCCGCTCACCGAAGAAATGTAGAACTTCATAAGAAAACGAGGTAAAAGGGTGGCGAATATTATTGCAATGTTAGCAGACATTACGACCTTAGATGTTGATGTTATTGTGAATGCAGCCAACAGATCATTGTTGGGGGGCGGAGGAGTGGATGGGGCTATCCACAAAGAGGCTGGACCGGGACTTTTAGCCGCCTGCCGGGAGCTGCACGGCTGCGAGACCGGTGAGGCGAAAATCACACCAGGCTTTAATCTTCCAGCGCGTTATGTTATCCATACTGTCGGGCCGGTTTGGCATGGTGGGCAAAATGGGGAAGCTGAGCTGCTGGCGAATTGTTACCTTAACAGCCTAAAGTTGGCTGAGGAAAATAGGCTTAAATCGATTGCTTTTCCGTCAATTAGTACTGGTATTTATGGCTACCCAATCGAGAAAGCGGCCAGGATAGCTATTGAGACGGTAAGATCAATTGACCCTGACCTGCAAAGCGTTGAAGAGGTAATTTTCTGTTGCTTCTCGCGCAGGGCACTCGATATCTACCAAGCTCTTCTATAAAACACGAACAAGGCTTTGGCAACAATCGATGGTCAGTTTACATCTCGTTTTCGATGACGGGATGACCAAGTTTTAACGCCATTTTTTCGAGCAAGGCATCATCAGGAGATTGCCCCAGGCACGTTTCCAGAAATACCGAGAGCATCATGTTGCAGTCAGCGGCTTCGTGAGCGATGTTTTCTTTTCGGGTTCGGTCATTGTTTCGGATCCAACCTGGTTTGCGCGAGACAATTTCATCTGCTTGCAGACCTATCTCCGCAAAAGCTTTCAGAAGTTCCTGTTCCTCTTTGGTCAGTTCTACAGGCTGGATTGCTAAGTAGGCTTCAGCCAGCTCGCCAACTTCAGAAAGATAAAAGAGCAGAGCACTCATCTGGTCTGGCCAGCCTAAACCGCGTTGTCGGTAATATTCCTGGATAATTTCTGTTTTCATAGTTGCCTCTCAGAAATTGTACCTGAAGTGTTCGCGGGAATACAATTTTAGACGAAGTGAGACAGGATTGCTTTATGATAAGATTGACAGATACAACAATACAATCCGTGAGGTATGCATGACAGAAGTCCCAATTCAATGGTTGGCGAATACGCACGCCCTGGAAAACCCAAAATCCAAGCTGGCGGCCGAGTTGTTTCCACATGGTTTGCCCCAAAAAGTACGCAGGCTCCACAGCGCCATTCCTGGTTATCGCATGAGTCCGTTAAAAAGTCTTCCCAACCTGGCAAGGCGGATTGGAGTTGGGGGCATTTGGGTCAAAGACGAGTCCGCTCGCCTCTCACTCAACTCTTTCAAAGTACTGGGTGGTGCTTACGCGATTTATCGGAAACTGCTGGAGCGCGGAGGTTACAAGGATGACGAGCTCTCGCTGAAAGAATTGTTGCAATTAGATGGCGAGCACCGCGAGAGATTAGGTCACCCGGTTTTTGCCACTGCAACGGATGGTAATCACGGCACTGGCGTTGCCTGGGCAGCACAAAAAATGGGGTTTCCGGCGATGATTTATGTACACTCACTTACCACCAAAGACCGCATTCGCGGCATTGAGCGACAAGGTGGAGAAGTAGTTGTCGTGGACGGCAATTATGACGATGCTGTCAGGCAGGTGACGATCGATGCAGAGAAAAACGGCTGGGAAATCATCTCGGACACCTCATGGGAGGGTTATGAGGATGTGCCCAGGTGGATCATGCAGGGATACGCCACCATGTTCGTTGAGGCACAGGAGCAATTCTCAGGGCAGGGGTTGAGCCGACCTACACACCTTTTGGTTCAAGCGGGCGTGGGATCGCTGGCAGCTGCCGCAATTGGGTTTTACTCGGTATTATTTGAAGATAACGTGCCGCTTTCGATGGTGGTTGAACCCACCAAGGCGGCCTGTCTGTACGAATCAATGCGCATAGGTGATGGAAAGCCGCACAACATCACTGGCAAATTAGATACCATCATGGCTGGTCTGGCTTGTGGCGACCCAAACCCTCTGGCATGGGAAACGCTCTATAACTGTGCTGATTACTTTGCCAAATGCCCGGACTATGTAGCAGCAAAGGGGATGCGAGTATACACGACCCCATTACCAGACGACCCATTCATTGTTTCTGGAGAATCCGGTGCAGTCACGCTGGGTGCGTTGATGTACACCATGGAGCATGAGGGCGCGCGGGATTTACGCGAAGCAATGGGCTTGAACGAGGAATCGCAGGTTTTGTTGATCAATTCGGAGGGTAATACTTCTCCTGAAGATTTCCGAAGCGTGGTCTGGGAAGGCAGCATGCCGGTTCCTGAAGAATTCAAGATTCACTCCAGGGAAGACGAGTAGATAAGTCCAGGCAGCTGAACTTAATCGAGAGAACTTGCAGAATGATTCTCTCCTGATATTCCAGTATTGACGCAAATATTGGATAGTGTCAGGATTTGCAATTTTGAATCGCTATCTACTTGCCCTTAAAACCCTTCCAAATCTTGGTATCATTAGCGCCTATGGAAATCAAACAAGCACCTGTTTTTCAAGAACAAGCTCCGGAATGGATCCGGCAAATCCTTCACACAGGCACTCGTGATCACGTCTCGAACCCCTACCCAAGCCTGGGCGAAGTGGTAAGGGTTCGTCTTGAAGTGCCAGCCTCCGGGCAGCCTGATCAGATTATCCTGCGTACTATTCCCAATGGCGAGCAGCAATTACAAGCTATGAGCCTGATTGAACGCCGCAACCAGATGAATATTTGGGAAGGTGAGCTTCTTGTCAACGAACCAAAGGTACCCTATCGTTTTGGGATCCAGGCAGAAGGAAGGATCTGGTGGCTGAATGCGGCTGGCGTAAGCACTTCTATTCCTGTTGGGTCTTTTGATTTCAAACTGCTTGCGAACAACCCGGAAATCTCCTGGCTGAGTCGAACAGTTTTCTATCAAATTTTTCCTGATCGGTTTGCCAATGGTGATCCAGGCAATGACCCTGAAGGCGAAATCGAGGCATACCCCGGTTACAGCCGCAAGACCTACCCCTGGGGTCAAACGGTGCAGACAGACCGCAAACACATCCCTTTTTACGGTGGTGACCTGAAGGGAATAGAAGACCACCTCGATTACCTGCAAAAACTTGGGATCAATGCTATTTATCTCAATCCAATTTTTACCGCGTACACCAATCATCGTTATGATGTTGCCGATTTTCGTAATGTCGATCCGACCCTTGGCGGCAATGAAGCCTTAATTTCTCTTTCCAAAGCTCTGAAAGACGCCGATATGCGCTACATTCTGGATATTGTTCCGAACCATAGCGGAGCAGGGCACCCCTGGTTTCGAGAAGCTGTCGAAGACCCCACCAGCCCGCGGCGGTCAGCCTTTTTCTTTGATGAACAGAAAAAGTACGCTTCCTGGATGGGTTTTGGTAGTTTGCCTAAGCTCAATTACAGCGACCCTGCTCTGAGAACAGAGATGTTTGAAAGCGAGACCAGCGTTTTTGCCAGCTGGCTGCTCCCACCCTATAGCATTGACGGTTGGCGGGTGGATGTTGGCAATATGCTTGGTCGTTATGACGAACAACAGCTGGATCGGGATGTGCTGCCTGCCATTCGTAAGACAGTCAAACGGACCAATCCCCAAAGTTACCTGATGGGAGAAAACTTCTTTGAAGCGGCAGACCAACTGCAAGGAGATACCTGGGATGGCGTGATGAATTACACTGGTTTTAGCCAACCCTTATTGAACTGGTTGAAGGGTTTCGAGGTTGAAGCTCTCCGCTGTGAAGCGGTGCTGACTTCAGAAAAACCGCTAAGCACAGAAGCTTTGGTGAGAAGTTGGCAGGAAAACCTTGCTGCTATCCCCTGGACTGTTGCCTTACAGCAATTCAACGTACTCGACAGCCACGACACCAGCCGTATTCACACGTTGTTGAATCAGGATCAGGATCTGGTGCGGTTGGCAGTGATGATCCAGTTTACCTTCCCGGGCGTTCCGTGTGTCTACTATGGTGATGAAATCGGGCTAACTGATGAGCCTGGGTTTGTGCAGCGCAACTGCTTCCCTTGGGACGAAGACAGATGGGATAAGGACTTGCTTGCCTTTTACCAGAAACTGATTTCAATTCGTAAAGAAAGTGACGTTTTAGCAGAAGGAAGCTTCCAGGCACTATTCTGGGATGATGATCTGTTGGTTTTCCAGCGCTTGTTGGGAGAGAAACGAGTCGTGGTCACTGCCAGTCGTATAGATCAGCCGAATGGTTTTATTCTGAAAAGCAATTTGATTAATCCCAATGGACTTGAGCACCTCAAAAGCTTGTTTGGTGAGGCAAGCCTTGTGCTGCAGCCCGGAGAAATAAAGCTGCCTGCCATGCCTCGCGGCGGACAAATCTGGCTTTAGACGAAAATTTCTTCTCTCGATTCGCTTATAATCAACCCATGCAAAGTATGAATGACGGGAATGAAAAATTTCTGGATAAAGTAAAGGATCGTTTTGGTCGAGCCCGTGAGTCCCTGAAAAAGGCTTACTACAAAGGGAATAAACTCAGTGGTGGAACACTGGGCATCATTCGACATACATTCAACAATTTCTCCATGATGCGCGGTCCAGAGGCAGCAGCGAGTTTGTCTTATTACGCTTTGTTCTCAATTTTTCCAATTTTGCTGGCAGCAGTCTCGATTGCTTCAACCTTCCTTGAGCAGGCAGTGGTGCAGGAAAAACTATTGGAGGCAATCAGAGAATTCGTCCCAGTCTCTGCGACCTTTATCAATAATTTGATCAGAGGTGTTTTGGAAAAGCGAGGTGCTTTCACTGTTGTTGCACTCGTTGGTTTGATCTGGTCTGCCAGCAATGTCTTTGACAAAATCATTGTAAATGTCAACCGCGCTTTTCCTAAAGGACGAAACCCGGGTTTCATCCAGAGCCGTGCAATGGCACTGGTGATCTTCCTGGTGATTATTGTGCTATTTTTGGGTTCAATATCTATTGATACTATCAAGAGCATATTTTCAATCGATCAACTTCAATTCAATGGAATTTTCCTGGTAAAAACCCGACTTTATGAATGGCTGAGATGGGTCTTGCCACTGGTGCTAAAATTGTTATTATTTTTTGCGATCTATAGTTGGATTCCCCGCAATAAGTCGATTTTCTTCAAGGCACGCCTGATTGGCTCACTGGTTGCGGCAGGACTATGGGAGCTGGCAACCCGGGCATTGTCATGGGCGCTTGCTACTGGTTTTACAAACTACGAGCCTGTCTACGGCTCACTATCCTCCATTATTGCTCTGATGACCTGGATGTACCTCACTGGATATATTGTATTTTTTGGCGCACATCTGACTCATGCTCTCAATTATCATTTTCTAATACTAAGAACAGCTAAAGAGGAGTCTGAAGCCTCACGTCCTGTAAAAAAGGGTGAAAAAAGCGATGACTGAGCTGTCGATCTGCATCCTGACGCTTAATTCGCGCGATTTTCTGAAACAGTGCCTATTATCAATTCGAGAATTTCCACCGCATGGTGAATACGAGATCTTTGTGGCTGACAATGGATCCGATGATGGCACGACCGCCATGTTATATGCGGAATTTCCTGAAGTGCGGGTTGTTCTCAACAAGGAAAATGTTGGTTTTACGAAGCCGAACAACCAAATGCTTCACCTTGCAAAAGGTGAATTTATGCTTTTGCTTAATCCCGATACCCTGCTGCAGGAAGATTGCTTCAACCCACAGATCCAATATCTTAGAGCTAACCCGGATGTTGGGATCAGCATTCCCAAAGTCCTCAACGAGGACGGGAGTTTCCAGAAGCAATCCAGAAGAGGGGAAGCAAGACCCTGTGAGGTGATTGGGTATTTCTTGAGGCTTGGAAGGTTGTTCCCAAAGAGTAAAACCTTGAATGGCTATTTGCAAGCCTGGCTGCCTGAAGATGAGATCGTTGAAGTCAAGGCTGTTTCAGGTTCGTGTATGTTCATCCGACGCGAAACATGGGAACAGGTTGGGGATTTTGATGAGCAATTCTTTGCATACCAGGAAGACAGCGATTATTGCAAACGTGCCCGGGAAAAAGGCTGGAAGGTGATGTACGTGCCAATCAGCCGCATCATCCATTTTGCTGGTGAGGGTGGGTCAAAAGCTCAGCCAGTAAAAAGTATCTTCCAATGGCATCGATCGTATTATCTGTATTATCGCAAACACTTTGCCAAAGATAACTTTTTCCTTTTCAACTGGTTTTATTATTTATTGATGTTAGCCAAACTGCTTTTCTCCCTGCTTCGCAATCTATTCAAACGTTCATAACTGCACCAGTGCATTAAATACTACGAGAGCCGGGTGAAGCGGATCCTCGTCTATTCACCTGCTTTGTGAAGGTAGGTGAACATCGGCGTTTTACATAAACTTGTAAAATCACATTCAATGTATCAAAATAATGAATACTTTAGCAGTATCTGAAGGTAGTGAAAGGATTTAAGATGACACAAAAAAATGTGAAAAACGATAAAAAAAAACTGCCGAAGGTTTTTCTGAAGCAGAGAAAAAAGCGATGAAAGAACGCTCTGAAGAAATCAAGCGAGAAAAATCTCTAAAGAGCAAGACCGATGGTGAACAGGCGGTCCTTGAGAAAATCAACGAGATGGAAGCAGACGATAAAAAAATTGCGATCAGCTTGCATGAACTGATCAAGCAGAATTTCCCCCAACTGAGTTTCAGGACCTGGTATGGTTTTCCTGCTTATACCAAGGATGGCAAGGTCATAACATTTTTCCAGGCTTCAAAACGCTTTGATGAGAGATATTCCACGCTGGGATTTAGCTCGGAAGCAAAACTGGATGAGGGAGTGTTCTGGCCGACCTCTTATGCCTTGACCGAATGGAATGACCAAATTGCGGTTGAGGTTAAACGATTGATCGCAAAAGCAATTGAATAGAGACCGTCCATCATTATTCATTAGGTTAAACGATTTTGAGAAACAGCAACTGCATTGATGCTTTTCTTTGCATTTGAGAATAATAAAAAACAAACCCCCTTCAGCCCGTTTCACCTGCCCTGGCTTGCCATGGGTTTGGCCGTAGGGAGGGGGCATGGGGGGTGGGTCTTTTGCTTTATTTCGCCTGCTTTACCAATAAAGATGTGTGTCAGGTCACATAAGAATAAAGAACCAGGACGGCTTGCATGCCGTCCCGAATAGCAAAGGTAAAACAGAGAGCAATGTTTTTTTAGCGGCTCATTCGCAAGATTATCGCCGCATCTGCACCGGTAACATCGCGGTGTTCGCCTCTCACGAAGTTTTCAGCTTCCAGCTTGGCTCCGACTTCTTCGGCTACCTGGTCGGGGTCCAATCCATAAGAGGTCAGGGTGGTAGGCATATCCAGGCTGTGGAAGAAAGAAGCCAGCGCTTCGATAGTGCGATCGATGCGTTCTGAATATTTCTGCATTTTCTGGTCGAGCACCCGATATCCATATTGCAGAAGTTTTTCCTGCTTTTGCTCCCGCTTGTACCAGAGCAACCAGGGCAATACCACTGCCAGTGATTCGGCATGCGCCAGCCCGTAAAGAGCAGTCAAGGCATGACCAATGCCATGTGTTGCCCAATCTTGAGGGACGCCGGAACCGATCAAATAATTCAGCGCGTTACTGCATACCCACATGTAATTTGCGCGGGCGTCATAATCTGGAGGGTCGGTCTGCATTGCAGAGTCGGCGATCTCATGGATGCTCATCAGCAGGGCTTCTGCCTGGCGATCCTGCACCACGGCGCCAACCGGGTAGGTCAGGTATTGTTCCAAGATGTGCACGTAGGCATCCACCAGTCCATTTCGAATCTGTTCTTTGGGCAAAGAATAAGTTACCTTGGGGTCAAGAATGGAAAATTTTGGAAAGACCTTCTCGCTGCTAAAAGATAATTTTTCACCCGTTTCACGATTGGAAATGACACTATTGCGATTCATCTCGCTTCCCGTAGCTGGCAAGGTGAGCACAACTCCGATCGGCAGGGCTTTTTTTAGAGAAGATCCAATTTTTTGAGACACGATGTCCCAGGGATCGTCACCTTGATAATTAGAGGCGACAGAGATAAATTTTGTTCCATCAATCACCGAGCCGCCACCAACTGCCAGAAGAAAATCTATTTTGTTCTTTTTGACGACTTTGACAGCCTTCATCAAGGTAGCGTAATCCGGGTTAGGTTCGATCCCGCCAAATTCAAAGAGCTCATGTTTGCGTAGCGCGTCGGCGACCTGCATGTAAACCCCATTTTTCTTAATCGAGCCGCCGCCATAAAGCATCAGGACCCGGGCTTTGCGCGGAATCAGTTTCTTGATTTTTGCTATGCTTCCAGCACCAAAGATAATTCTGGTAGGGTTATAGAATTGAAAATCGTTCATATCACTCTCCTTTTTTTACATTTCGTATCCTAAATGATACCAAAACTTGAGAGCAATTTTGGTGTCGTAATTTACGAATTTGGTTTTGGGTGATAATGAACGTGGACTGCCTGGAAATAGTCGAACGCTGTCATCAGCCTGCGCTCAACCTCTTCGGCAACTTCATGTCCATCAAACACACTGACATCGCCGCGAACGAAAATTGTTATGTTGATAACCATGTACTGTCCAAAACGATGCGCCTGGATTTGTTCAATGCCTTCCAAGCCGGGCACATCCTTGAGGACGGAACGAATCTGTTTATCCAAGGATTTCCCTGGAACTGTATCCATCAGGATGTCGGTTGAATCACGAAGAATTTCAATTCCTGACAACAAAAAGATCACAGCAACAATTGCCCCAGCCAGGGGATCAGCCCAATAAAGACCGAATCGGCTCGCCAGGGTACCTGCCACCACAGCTCCAGCAGAAAATATATCATTTCGATGATCCGTGCCAAGGGCCATAACAGTCGGGTTGTCTGTTTTCTGACCAAGCTTGTGCGTATATAAAAAGAGAGCGCCCTTCAAAAGGATCGTAAATAAAGCTGCAAAGAGGGCAATTGGATTACTAGGGATGAAATCGGCAGTCCTTTGCAAATAATCAACCAGGGATTGGATTGAATTCCAAAAGATCGTGAACGCAGCCGTTATGATAAACGCTCCAATAACGAGCGCTCCGATGCTTTCAAACTGGCTGTGACCGTAAGGATGCTCCTCATCTGCTGGTTTTCGGGACGCGCGAATCATAAACGCCACCGTCAGGTTGTAGACCACATCGGAAGTGGAGTTGATTCCATCCGCAAGCAGAGCAGCAGAACGAGCAAAAATGCCCACCGTGGTTTTGAGGATCGCAAGAATTATATTGGCAATTAACGCCAAATTTACAGCGCGAGAGCTGAGCTTGGAGCGCTGGCTTTGATCAAGATGAGCAACGGATGTTTCAAGATTTTCCGTTATCACTACAGGTCAATTCCTACGGCTCTACGCACCTTGGCAAGCACTGGGCGTCCAATTTCGCGTGCTTTTTCTGCACCTTTGGCAAGAACGGCGTCAATTTCCGACTTGTTATCCATCAGGTAATTGAATCGCTCGCGAATGGGTCCAAAAGTGGTCAGCATCGTTTCAAAGAGTTCCTGTTTAAGAGTGCCGTAGGCGAGCCCTCCGTTGATGTAAAGCTGACGAACTTCTCCGACCCTTTCAGGTGTCCCAAAAAACTTGAAAATCTGGAAAAGGTTGTCACTATCAGGGTCTTTAGGATCTTCGGGCGGCGTACTGTCGGTGACAATGCGCATTACTTGTTTGCGTAAAGCTTTTTCTGGAGCAAAAATTGGAAGGGTATTACCATAACTCTTGCTCATTTTGCGCCCGTCAATGCCTGGAACGTCTTTCACCTCTTCAGCAATTATGCCTTCCGGAAGCTTAAGTGTTTTTCCATAAATTCGATTGAGATTTTCGGCTATGTCCCGGGTAATTTCGATGTGTTGTTTCTGATCCAACCCGACAGGAACGACATCGGAATCGTAGAGAAGGATATCGGCAGCCATCAGGATGGGATAGGTAAACAGACCCATATTCACACCATCATCAGGGTCGCGACCCATTTCAGCGTTCTTATCGATCATGGCTTTGTAGGCATGGGCGCGGTTCATCAAGCCTTTGGGTGTCACAGCGGAGAGTATGGCAGTCAATTCGGGGATTTCACGGATATCTGACTGGCGGAAGAAAATCGCTTTTTCTGTATCCAGCCCAAAAGCCATCCATGAAGCAGCAACCTCATAAATGAGCTGCTGCAATTCTGCTGGTTTTGGATTGCTGTTGAGGGCATGCAGATCGGCTACAAAGTAAACCCCAAAATATTTCTCGGTCAAAGCCAGGGCTGGTTTAATTGCGCCGAAATAATTGCCGATATGAATGTTTCCGGTCGGCTTAATGCCGGTTAACGATATTTTCATCTTACTGCTCCTAAATTATTCGTGACCATTAATTATACGTCATTAGAGTTCTGAAGAAGCGAGAAAATTGAAAAAAGCAAAAAACAAGATTTTTCTGATATCTGTTGCTATTTTTGTTTTTTGACATCATTTCTCATATCTGGCATAATACTAAGATGTCTGAGTTGATTTCAGGCAAATTCAAGGTGAAGGGTCATACAGCGTAGTGGAGTTTGTTCAGGAAGAGCATAAAAACAATGGCAGGATCATTCGGCTCGTGGGAGTCGTAGTTGATGTTGAGTTTGAATCAGGCAATCTTCCTTCTATTTACAATGCGCTGCTCATAAAAAGACGCTCAGGTGAAGACCTGATTTTGGAAATTCAAGAGCATGTTGGCACCAAAGTCGTCCGTGCCATTGCCATGGGTTCCACTGCTGGCTTACGGCGGGGAATGACCGTTATTGACCTGGAAAAACCGATTGAAGTGCCCATCGGGCGGCAAACGCTTGGTCGCCTGTTCAATGTCCTGGGGCAACCAATTGATGGTAAAGGTCCGCTCGATATCGAACAAGTTTCGCCTATTCACAGGAAAGCCCCGGCAATCAACGAACAGGTGATTTCACGACAGATGATCGTGACCGGCATCAAGGCGATCGACTTGCTGACACCTTATCCCAAAGGGGGCAAGGTTGGCTTGTTTGGCGGCGCTGGTGTTGGCAAGACGGTTTTGATGCTCGAGTTGATGAATAACACGATCACAAAAAGCTCTGGTATTGTCGTTTTTTCCGGTGTGGGTGAACGCAGCCGTGAGGGCAATGACATGTGGCTGGACATGAACGCCTCCGGTCTGATCGACTCTGCCATTTTGACGTTCGGACAAATGAACGAACCGCCCGGTGCCCGCATGAGAGTGCCTTTTACGGCCCTGACCATGGCTGAATACTTCCGGGATGAAGAAAGCCGACCTGTTCTGATTTTCATTGACAACATCTATCGTTTTATCCAGGCTGGTTCTGAGGTCTCAGCTCTGTTGGGTCGCCTGCCCAGTGAAATGGGTTACCAGCCGACACTTGATTCGGAAATGGGCTTGCTGCAAGAACGGATCACCTCAACCAGCAATGGCAGTATCACCTCCGTTCAGGCGGTCTACATTCCGGCGGATGATGTAACCGATCCGGCTGTTGCGGCGACCTTTTCTCATTTAGACGCGACTACCGTGCTCTCAAGGCGGCTGGTTTCGATGGGTCTTTATCCCGCTATCGACCCCCTGCAGAGCACTTCAAATTTGTTATCTCCCGAATTGGTTGGAAAAGAACATTACGATGTTGCCATGCAGGTTCGGTCCACGCTGGCACGTTATGACGAACTGCAGGATCTGATTGCAATTCTGGGTATGGAAGAATTATCTTTGTCTGATCAGAAGATTGTGATCCGTGCCCGTAGAATTCAGAGGTTTTTGTCTCAACCTTTCATTGTCGCGGAGGCTTTTTCGGGCAGCCCTGGTGCTTTTGTCCCGATTGAAGAGACCATCCGGGGATTCAAAGAGATATTGGATGGTAAGCACGACGACTTACCTGAACAGGCATTTTACATGACCGGAACCATCGATGATGTGCTTAGAAAAGCCGAATCGATGGATGCTGACTCTGAGGAAACAAAAAGTCAAGAGGAGCCAGTAGATGAGCCTGTTGGATGAAAAAAAGAACAGCCTGACGGTAGAAGTCCTGAGCCTTGGTTCAGGCGGATTGAAGCTGGAAAACATCAGTTCGCTGCAAGTATGGCTGGCGGATGGGTCCTGGTTGGGTATCCGTCCCGGGCATGCTCCCCTTGTTACTGCTACAGGTGATGGAGAGCTTAAGTACCGGCAGGATGAAGAAGAAAAAACAGTACAGGTCAGAGAGGGCATTCTCACGTTAAAAGACGACCTGGTTAGCATATTAACAACTCACTAAGGGCGAGATGACTGAGCAAAATCGTCACAACGACGGAAACGAAAACAGCGAAGGCGTTTCGATCAGGCGCAAACGGCTGTTCAGTTCCCGGGATCTGCGAGCAACCACGATCGGCTGGGAAATTGCCATCCCAATCGTCGCCGGACCATTGTTTGGATTCATTCTCGACAGGCGTTACGAAACCGGTGTGCTCTGGACCTTTATTTTGCTGGGTGTCGGACTGATTTCTGCAATCGCGTCAGTGGCGAAGTACCTTAGATATGAGTTTTATATGATGAATAAAGAAATGGAAGCCAGGAAAGACGGGCAAACGCCTGTCAAATGGCGAAATTATGATGACGAATGAAAGCATGAAAATTTTGTGGATCGTCCTGTGGATTATTGTGTCTGCCGGATGGTCTGTGCTGTCATTTCAATGGCTGAAGAAGAATGTGGAGGCAATAGACCCTCAGACGGCTTCTGAAAAAGGTGTTTTGGGGGCGTTTCTCGTTAGACGTTCGTTTGTTTTATTCACTATTGCGGTTTTGTTTTACCTGGCATTGAAGACTGAACCTGTCGCTGTTATCCCGATGGTGATCACTATTACAATCACAACCTGGTCACAGGTAATCCTCTATAATAAAAGTCTGAACAAAAACACCGGAACAAAGGAGCCGTAACGTGGATGTAATTCAACACCCAATCGTATTCACTCTCTTTGGTATCATTCCGATCCGCGATACCGTAATCTACACGTGGATAACAATGGGATTGATTGTGGGGATCGTGCTTTTATTGAAGCTGATCAAACCAAACCTGCTTGAATACTTGCTTGAATTGATCATAGGGATCCTCGATGACTCAATGGATGTTGATGATCTGCACCCTTATATTCCTTTGTTGGGCAGTCTAATGATTTTTACGCTTTTTTCAAACTTGGTTTCCGTTATTCCACAAATGAAGTCGCCAACCGCAGATATAAACACTACCATCGCGCTGGCCTTGATTGTTGTCTTTTCGGTTCACATCTATGGAATGATCAAAAAAGGCGCGTGGAATTATCTCAAGGAATTTGCCAATCCAATTTTTATGCTGCCAGTGGAGATGATCGGTCAGTTCAGCCGCACGCTTTCACTCGCCATGCGTCTGTTTGGGAATGTGTTGAGTGGCGATTTGATCGTAGCTATCGTTTTTTCCATTGTTCCTTACCTGATCCCGCTTGCTCTAACGGCAGTTTCCATGGTTTCAGGTATATTACAGGCCTTTGTGCTTACAACCCTGGCTGCGCTGTTTATTTCTTCAGCGGTTGAAATCAATGAAGAAGACATGAATATTAAAAAAGAAAAAAATTCTGGAATTAAGAGATTATTTAGAAAAAATAGAAAGGAAATGGCTAATGGAGAATTTAAGTCCTGAAGTTCTGATCATCATTGTAACCACGATTGTTGCTGGTGTTGCGATCATGATTGGAACGATGATCCCAACCTGGGTACAGGGTAAAGCCGCAGAAAAAGCATTGGAAGGCATGGCAAGACAGCCAGATGCAGCTCCACAATTGCGAACTGCAATGTTGATCTCAATGGCGCTGCTTGAAACAGCTTCAATTTATGTTTTATTAGTTGTTCTTGTGCTTTTGTTCGCGAACCCGCTGATAACACGTTTCTTTGGGAGCTAAACCATGCTCGATTTAGATTTGAGCACCATCATCTGGGAAATATTCAACTTCCTTGTTTTAACAGTAGTCCTGTACTTCCTGGTTTTTAAACCGATGACCAAAAGGGCGGAAGAACGGGCTGTTGAAAAGGCAGCAAACAGAGAAGCCTTGCTCAAAGATCGGGAAGGAGCAGCGGAAAAATTGCAGGAAATCAATGACAGATTGCTAAACCTGGATGAAGAAATAGAACAAATTACGGAAAAGGCTTATGAAAATAGCCAGATACAACAACGTAATCTGTTGGAAGCCACCCGCCAGGAAGCAAATCTGATCATGACTGAAGCAATCAGTGAATCCCGCAAAGAGCAGGAAGTTGATATTAAACGCATACAGAGCAACCTGGTTGATACGATCATTAGTATTTCGAATGATACCTTGCGTGAGACCGCCCCTCCAGAAGTTCACGAACAATTGATCGACCAATTGACGAAAACCATCTGGAACATGGGTAAAACAGACATGCGCATGGTGCAGGGAATTCGTGATTCCCTTGCTGAGCGCATCCCAACTGTGCAGGTAACAGTCCCGCAGGAATTGACAACCGAACAAGAAATGAAACTGGTGAATACTTTTAATGCTCTGGCAGATAAAGAAGTCGAGTTAGATATTCAAATCAAACCTGAATTGGTAAGTGGAATAAGAGCGCGTATAGGCGATATTGTTTTAGACAATTCCATAGGCACTCACTTAACCTCTCTGCGAGAAAAAATCAGCAGACACTTAGAAACTCTGGCGGCACCCGAAGATGATTGATATCGATCTGATGGCGCAGACCTGTTTGGAAGAGCTGTCGGAACGACTGCACGAAAATGACCCCCTGGGCATTGACTTTGAAGCGTTTCTTGACCAAGTCAAAAAAGACGCTGATAAACGTTTAAAAACTGAAGCTCAGAAGCTGAAAACAGAGACTGTTCTCAGTGAACTGGTCAAAGCCAGTGCCGAACAAGAACACCAAGTAATTATTCGAAGTGTTGGTACGGTGCAGCATATCGGCAACGGAATCGCAACACTGAGTGGACTGCCAATGGTTCATCTGGAAGAATTGGTCACCTTCCCTAATGGTGTGCAGGGCATGGTGCTGAACCTGGATAGAAAGCACGTTGATGTGATTTTGTTAGGTTCGGACACGGGCATCAAGGGTGGTGACGTTGCTGAAGCAACCGGCAGGCGCCTGAGCATTCCGGTTGGAAGCCCATTTTTAGGGCGGGTTGTTGATCCGCTCGGACGTCAATTAGATGAAAATAGACCGGTAATACCTTCAGAATATCGTTATGTGGAACGTATTGCTCCGGGCGTGATCGATCGAGCTCCGGTGGATACTCCCCTTTACACGGGTACAAAAATCATTGACGCTTTGTTGCCGTTAGGCAGAGGACAGCGAGAGCTGATCATTGGTGACAGGCAGGTCGGAAAAACTACGCTTGGTATCGACGCGATTTTGAGCCAAAAAGGCACAGATGTCAAATGTATTTATGTCTCCATTAGCCAGAAAAAGACCTCTGTGATCAGCGCAATCGAAACCCTGAAGGCAGGCGGGGTGATGAGCCAAACCGTCATCATCGTCTCAAGCCCTGACGACCCGCCAGCGTTGCGCTATTTGGCACCTTATGCCGGCGTGACCATGGCAGAATTCTTTTTGGACCTGGGGATGGACGTTCTGATAGTTTATGATGATCTCTCAAAACATGCTGACACCTATCGGGAAATGAGTTTGCTATTACGAAGACCACCAGGACGGGAAGCCTATCCAGGCGATATTTTCTATCTGCACTCTCGTCTTTTGGAACGAGCCTGTCGATTAAATGACGAAAATGGTGGTGGGTCGATCACGGCGCTGCCTATCGCCACCACTCAGCGAGGGGATATCTCCAGTTACATTGTCACAAACCTGATTTCGATCACCGATGGACAGATTGTGCTGGATGCGGATGCCTTCAACAAAGGCAGCAAGCCAGCAATCGATATTGGCAAATCGGTATCAAGGGTTGGTTCAGCCGCCCAGGAACCTGCCATGAAGTCGGTGGTGGGGGCGTTGAAGCTGGAATTGAGCCAGTACGAGGAAGTTGCCCGCTTTGCCCGCTTTGGTACTGAAGTAAACGAAGCCACCAAGCGCCAGATCGAGCGTGGGAAGCGCGTTGAAGCTATTTTGCAGCAAGGTCCCAACCAGCCTATCAAGATGGAAGACCAGGTCGTCCTTTTTTATGCTCTCACCAATGGCTTCATGGACGCCATCAGCCCGGAAGAAATCCCGCAATTTTCGAAAGAAATGCTCACTTATATTCACAATCATGCCGCGCAGTCAGTTGACTGGATCAGGCACAACCGTGAAATAAATCAAGAAACTAAAGACGAACTTATTCGTGAATTTGGCGATTTTATCTCCTATTGGGAGAAGAAAGAGAGACGAATCTCATGAAAATGATCATGGCTGTCGTTCCACGAAAAAGCGGAGATGAGGTTTTGGCCTCACTTATCAATTCAGGCTACACCGCCACTTATTTGGAAACCCGAGGTGGCATGCTGCGGCAGTCCCAGTTGACCATGTTCATTGCTGTGCGGACCAGTGAACTTCCTAAGGTACTCGATATTATTGGCTCTTCTTGCTCTGGGGAGGTCATGATCCATCGGGGTGTCAGGCTCGCTATGCCCAGTGATATTAATGAACCCCATCTCGCTAATGAGGGCAAAAAATTGGGGCAGAGCGGTGCAGTGGTCTTTATCTGGTCTTTGGACCCCTACGAATTTCCCTAAAGGAAGGTTATGTCCGAAGGTAAAGAACGTGCTCAAGCACGCCTGGAGAACCTTAGTGCGATTGAGCCTCTGATTTCATCGCTTAGAGTGCTTTCTTTGAGCACGATGCAGATGGCAATGAACCGTCTAGGCTCCTTGGATGAATATGCCAGGAGATTCAATGAAGTTGCCCAATTGGTTCGAAGAATCGCAAATCGAAAAGCAGCAGTGCCTGCGCCCGAGCAGCCCTCAGATTATCGACCGAAACAATATTATAAGATTCTGGCAGTTATAGGCAGCACGCGCGGCATCGTGGGGCAATACAATAAGAACCTTGCCAACCTGACAAAGGCACATCTGGACGCCAACCCGGGCGAATCTATCCGTGTGCTGGTTTTTGGTCAAAGAATCCAACCTCTTTTACGGCAGGCTGGGGTGGCTTTTACCCCCCTGGGTAGTCTGAGCAGTGGCTCCCTGCCGGATTATGATGTTGCAGCCAAACTGATCCGTGAGTGGAACCAGGGTCTTCAAGAAGGAAACCTGAAAAAAGTCTCTATTCTGGCGTATCGTCGGATGGGATCCAACACGGATTATCAACCAGTGCTGACCGAACTGCTTCCGGGCAAAAAGGATAGCCTGGTTGAAAAACAAGAGCATGAAAAAGCGGAAGAAAAAGAGCCCTGGCCAGTTCCAATTATTGAGGGAGATCCCGAGTTGATTTTTGAAAAAATTGAAGGGCACATCATCGCCATCCAGTTTTACCGCTTGATCCTGGACTCGGTTGCAGCAGAAAATCTGTTTCGATTCAGGCTATTGGAAGAAGCCAAAGAAAACACTTCCAACTTACTGGAAGAAATCTCGCTCGAAGTGCAGGCCAACCGCCGCAAGGAAATAACTCAGCAGCTGCAGGAATTGCTGGCAGGGTCAGGTTTGCTCGCCCAGCGTTAAAAAATTGTCTTATTGTAGGGAACACCTGCCACAGTTTTCTGTTAATTTGCATTTGGTTACTTGTCTGTTTGTCGCAGGGGAGATCTGCCATGATCTCTCATCAAATCTCTTGATCGTGGAGGTCTTGCAAAGCACCCCGACGCCGTAGGCATTAGTGGGCTGATCGAGCATGCTGCCCACCGAGGGTGTCTAGCCTTAAGCGCCCCCTTGGGGTGTTTCAGCCCTCCCTGGATGTATAGACCGGATAGATCGCTGACAGGTGTTCGGACACATGGTTGACAGA
>CAZYIJ010000024.1:0-18366 GCA_964647425.1 uncultured Anaerolineaceae bacterium | reverse complement strand
AGGGGTATACTTTTAGCCACTCGAGCGCGGTTTCAACAAGAAATTCAGTCTCTGGTCTTGGAATCAGAACCGAAGGATCAACTTCGAATTCAAGTCCGAAAAATTCCTGTACCCCAATCAGGTAAGGCAGAGGTTCGCCCGCTTCCAAGCGTTGAAGTAAACTTTCCAATTGCTCAAACTGAGCTTTGCTCAGGTGCACTTCCGGGTGGGCAAGCAGCCAGGTTTTGGGCCGTTGGAGCACATGCGCTAACAAAACCAATGCGATTTGGTGGGGTTGTTCGATTTCTCTCAGTTGTCCGCGGATGCTGCGGTCAGATTGGAGGTCATTATCCATTGCTCTCAAAATTTGCCAGGCGTTCAGCTTCTTCGGCGTGCTGCAACTCTTCGATGAAGGTATCCAGCTCGTATCCTTCCATCACACCAGCAATGTTGTAAGAAGAGACATTGATGCGGTGATCGGTGACCCGCGACTGGGGATAGTTATAGGTGCGGATCTTCTCTGATCGTTCACCGGTGCCGATCTGGGAACGGCGAGCCGCATCCAGTTCGTTCTGGCGTTTTTCTTCTTCCATCTCATAAAGACGGGCTTTGAGGACGCTCATAGCACGCAGTTTATTTTGCAGCTGCGAGCGTTCGTCCTGACAGGCTACGATTATGCCGGTCGGTTTGTGATGGATGCGAACGGCAGTCATGTTCTTCTGCACGTTTTGCCCACCAGCTCCAGCCGACTTGAAAACGTCAATGTCGATATCGCTTTCGGGAATGTCGATTTCGATATCATCCACTTCCGCCAAAACAGCCACTGTCACGGTTGAGGTGTGGATGCGCCCCTGTGATTCAGTTTCGGGCACACGCTGAACACGATGAACACCGGATTCGAACTTAAAGCGGGAATACGCACCTTTGCCTTTGATTGCAAAGGTGACTTCTTTGTAACCGCCAATCCCAGTTTCGTTGGCTGAGATGATTTCAGTCTTATAGTGATGGATATCGGCGTATTTCAGATACATCCGCAGCAGGTTTGCTACGAACAAGCCGGCTTCATCACCACCAGTGCCAGCGCGGATCTCGATGATGACACTGCGGTCATCTCGTGGATCTTTGGGGACCAATTTGGATTTAAGCAATTCCTCGAGCTCTTCTTTGCGAGTAGTTAAAGCGTCCAGTTCCATTTTTGCCAGGTCAAGCAATTCGCCTTCTGAAACATCGATAAGCTCCTGGGTTTCTTCGGTTTTACCCAAATTATCCTTATACTCCTTGGCGAGCAAGACGATTGGCTCAAGGTCTGAGCGTTCTTTGGAGAGCTCAGCCGCCAACTGATAGTCCTGTCCAACTTCGGTCAGGCGATGTTCCAGTTCAGCATAACGTTCAAGAATCGATTCAAGTTTATCAAGCATAGTATTTTCGTTCATCCTATTAAATTCGGTATGAGATTATATCATCCCTCGTTGAATGTGGCAGGTTTAGATTGGACGTGGATGGCAGGTTGGTTGCTGTGATTGCTTAGCATACATTAAACAGGATGCAGATATCAGATCCTTCGTAATTGCTCAGGATGACAAAAAGGGGGGAAAAGCCAATAGTTAGTACGCTTTGTGAACCACGAGGAGATATGAGTCGTAAAATCATCTTTGAACGTGTATAATCTTAGCCCGGAGGAATGATGCAACTTTACTTTATTCGACATGGGCAATCAACGAACAACGCTAATTGGGACGATAATAGTGAGAACTATGAGCGCACTTCAGACCCAAAACTGACTGACTTAGGGGTTTACCAGGCTAAAGCATTGGCTAACTTTGTTGCCTCCAGTCATTCCTCAAATGGTGACAATGAAAACGGTGTGAATAGCCACAGCATTCGTTTCACGCATCTCTACTCCAGTTTGATGATCCGGTCAATACAGACTGGCACGATCCTGTCAGAAACTCTGGATATCCCTCTTTTTGGCTTGCCAGAAGCGCACGAAATAGGTGGCATCTACCTGGAAACACTGGTCGATGGAATTCCTCGGATCAGCAATGAATTCGGTGTTACACCAGCTTTTCTAAGAGAGCATTATCCTGCCCTCAAACTGCATGACCCTATTCCGGAAAAAGGCTGGTGGCAAGGTGGAATCGAGCCTGTTGCTGCTCCATTGTTGAGGGCGAATGCTGTTCTTAATTTATTAAAAGAACGCCATCTTGGCACAAATGATAAGGTTGCTGTTGTGACTCACGGCGGGTTCTTTAACACTATGGCGAGAGCGATTTTCCATATTCGACCAGATGAACCAGACAATCGCAACTTGTCTACCTGGTTCGCTTATTGTAATTGTGCTGTAAGCAGATTTGATTTTGTTAACGAACGAGTAGTTTGGGTTTACCATAATCGAACCGATTTTATGAAAGCTGAATTGGTGACCTGTTAGGATCGGAAGGTTGTTGTGCAACAATACAAATAAGTATTTTCACGCCATACATGCTGTTGAGTGACAACTTAATTTTTTCCTCTGGTACAATAGCGTCAGAGTCTTTATCTGAAGACAACAAAAAAACTATGCCAATTTACGTAAACATACTTCTCATCTTTGTTTTATTCTTTTTCAATGCAGTTTTTGCTATGTACGAGATCGCGATGGTTTCAGCCAGGCGTACACGATTGCATCAACGTGCGGACGAAGGACAATCTGGTGCCAGCCTGGCAATCAGATTGCAAAACGACCCTAACCAGGAATACCTGTCTGCAGTTCAGATCATGATCACGCTGATCGACACCATGGCTGGCGGTATTGGTGGTGGAATGTTAGCTGATCCGTTGGCAACCGTTTTGAGGCAGGTTAATTTCCTTGCTCCAGTTGCAGACACACTTGCTTTTGTATTGGTGGTAATCGTAATCACTTACTTTTCAATCGTGCTTGGTGAACTGATCCCAAAACGGATTGCTGTAAGCAAACCGGAAAATGTAGTCACCCAACTTTCTCCGATCATCAATGGACTGACAATTGCTTTAAGACCGCTCATCCGTATCCTGAGCGCTTCAACCAACCTCGGTATCAAGGTCTTCAATGTTGACATTCAGAAAGAGCCTTACATCACAGAAGAAGAGCTGAAGGGCTTTATTCAGGAAGGTCGCCAAACAGGCGTCTTTGACGAGGCTGAAGAAGTATTGGTTGATGGTGTATTTCGTTTTAGCGAGCGTAGAGTCGATGCCATTATGACTCCTCATACAGAACTTGATTGGTTGGACCTGAACGATGGACCTGAAGTAATGGTAAGGGAAATGCTGGAGAGCACTTATTCGCGTCTGCCTGTTGCCGATGGAGATCTTGACCGGATTGTTGGCATTGTGCGTGCTAAGGATCTGGTTGGAGTTAACCTATTCTCGGAAGATTTTAATATCCAGGATTACACAAAAGAAGCGATGTTTTTCCCTGGAAACATGAAGGCAGTCAAAGCCTTTGAATATTTTCGAGCAACCGGCGTTCACCAGGCAATGGTCATCGACGAATATGGTGGGGTTGAAGGTATGGTCACGTTGTATGATGTGCTCGAATCAATTGTGGGAGATATCCCACAGGATGAATTTGATACTGAACTTGAGATCGAGGAGCTAAAAGATGGCTCCTTGCTGATCGATGGGCTGGTGCCTATCGATGTCTTGAAGGAAAAACTGAATGTAGATGAGTTGCCTGAAGAATTTAAAGCGGGTTACCAGACCCTAAGCGGTTTCATTATGAATCAAATGGGCAAAATCCCCAAGGTTGGTCAAGGGTTTGAGTGGGACGGATTCGCCTTCAAGATCATCCAGATGGATGGTCACCGTGTTGAACGGGTGGCAATCTCAAAAATTGATTAGTAAAACTTTATCACGAAGCAGACCAACGTGTGTAGATGGCATGTGAAATCACGTGCCCGGCACTTTCGTCGATACTGACCAATTCACCGCTTTCCAACTTACCCTTTTTGCCTACCATCTGCTCAACAGCCTGGTGCGTCACCACGGCGGAAGCGGTGATGGCGTAGGCGGTCATCACGACAAACCTGGCGTCCTTTGCCAAAATGGTCTGGCAAGCCTCTATCAATTCAGGAATCCGTTTAAAGAAATCCCAAACTTCACCGCTGGATCCTCGTCCAAATTTTGGTGGATCCATGATGATACCCTGGTAAGTGTTGCCGCGTCGGGCTTCGCGCTTAACAAACTTTAGTGCATCTTCAGCGATCCACCGAATTGGTTTATCTTCCAATTTAGACAGTTTCGTGTTTTGATTTGCCCAGGTGATGGCATGCTTGGAGGAATCAACATGAGTGACTTCTGCACCCGCAGCTGCAGCAGCCAGGGTGGCGGCACCTGAGTAGCCAAACAAATTTAGCACGCGTGAAGGATTTTTATTGGCTTCAATGTGCTCTCTGATCCAATCCCAATGAGTCGCTTGCTCAGGGAAGATGCCAACATGTCGGGACGATGAAAGCTGTAGTTGGAACTTGAGGTCTTTATAGCTTATCTTCCAGGATTTTTCCATTGGGTTGAGGATGTTCCACTTGCCGCCATATTCCTGCTTTTCCTCTACCAAAATTGCATTCGCCTTTTGCCATTCGCTGGAGGGTAAGGCTTTTGACCAGATTGCCTGGGGGCGTGGGCGGACAAGCAGGTATTTTCCAAAACGTTCCAGTGTTTTTCCGTCACCGCTGTCCAGCAGTTGATAATCTTTCCAATCCGGGGAGGAAGTGAGGATGATGTTATTTGGCAGACTCATAGTAACTCTCTATCTCTTAAATGTATTGATGAAAACAAAAATGAAATATACCAGAAAAGAAATTACCCCGGAAATCTCAAAAATCCTGAGCAGGTAAAGATAACGATGCGGCTTAGCTTCCGCCTGGTTTGTAAAACTGATACTTAATTGGACAGACGCCAGAAAAGCCCAAAGAGCAATGATCCACAGTGGCACTGGCTCCAGAAGTGTGAAAGTAGCCACCGCAGAAATGAGGAAAATTGAAATGAAGAAAAATCGCCAGAAAGTTATGGTCTGGTGCTGAGAGAGTGAGGCGCGCACTTCCTCCATTTGATAAACAAGATAATGACTAGTCACTAACAGCAAAGGAAAGAGCATTTCTAACATGGAAGGATGAACCTGGTTGGCAACGATGCTGTTGAGCAAGAAAATTCCTGCGTACAGAAAGTGACGGTGGTTGAATCCGAGCATCAGGTGGTCAGAAAGGCGGATATTGGAGTGAAAAAGTGCCAGTGTAAGCAAAACTGCGCTGAAGGTTAGTATGAGGTTGTTTAGACCTAATAAGAAAGCTGTAGTTACAGCAGTCAGCAAGGCCAGATATAGACCGATCCGAGCTGTACGCAAGCTTATCACGCCATGAGAAATAGGGTTGGGGTCAGACGTTGATGGGGAAAAAGTGTCTTGAGGTGCATTGCTTATGTGTTTATATGCCTGGGCAAAACAGTAAATGGCCAGGTTAGCTGACAGACTTAGTGCAATCGTGAAAAAAAGTGAAGCTTCAGACACAAAGCTTCCCAGCAAGCTGCAAAATAGCACAAAAGGCAATCCTTCAGGCAAGCCAAGCAAGTAAAGATATGCGAACCTATTCTTTTGTTTCATTTCGTAAATTCAGTATACCAAAAGTAGTAAGTTCCCATCAAAATCGAGCCCAAAACACTGTTCAGGCGTTAGAATAGTTGTATTGAAAAGGAGAGCAAATGGACTTTGACTTATTTATCGACCGAAAACCCACCGAAAGCTTGAAATGGAATTGTTATCCTGATGATGTATTGCCCTTATGGGTGGCGGATACAGATTTTCGATGCCCACCAGCAGTGATTAAAGCTCTGCAAAAAAGAGTGGATCACGGCATTTTCGGTTATGGGAAAACCCCTGAAGGGCTTGACGAGGTTGTGATCGATCGTTTTAACCGGCTTTATGGCTGGGAAGTCAGCCCCGATCAAATTTGTTATGTTCCCGGGATTGTGACTGGATTTACGATCGTATTGCGAGCACTGTGCAACAAGGGTGACGCCGTCATTTTTCAAAGTCCCGCGTACCCCCCCTTCATTGGCTCACCGATTTCCTCTGGTTTGATCGGGATCCAAAATCCAATGTACCTTGATGACCATGGAATTTATCGTATTGATTTTGACTTGTTTGAGCAGCAGATTATCGATAACAAGGTCAAGGTTTACATTTTGTGTAATCCTCAAAACCCTACAGGCAGAGTTTTCAGCAAAGAGGAGTTGCTCAAGTTGGCTGAAATCTGCTTGCGTCATAATGTTACTATCTGCTCTGATGATATCCATTGTGACATTATTTACGATTGTCACAAACACACACCAATTGCTTCTCTGGACCCGGAAATTTCAGCTAAAACAGCCACATTCATGGCTCCCAGTAAAACCTACAACATCGCTGGTCTGCACGCTTCGGTGGCGGTGGTCCAGGATGAAGAATTACGTAGTCAGGTAAAAGGTTACATGCAATACCTGATCAGTAGTCCAGGGGTTCTATCACTTGTGGCAGCTAAGGCGGCTTACGAACACGGTGATGAATGGTTGCGTGAACAGATTGCCTATCTCCAAAAAAATCGGGACCTGATCGGAGAGGCGATAGATCGAGGCATGCTGCCTGGAATTAGCTGGAGCAAGCCGGAAGGAACTTTCCTGGCGTGGTTGGATTGCTGCGGGTTGGGTATTGAAGGTGATTTGCAGCAATTCTTTATGGAAAAGGCGAAAGTATGTATGAACGATGGCTGTACTTTTGGTGAAGCCGGAGAAGGATTTTTAAGACTCAATTTTGGCTGTACACAAGCTGTCTTACAGCAAGCGCTCGAAAAGATGTCAGAGGCGATCAAACGTATTTGATCGAAATTGAATTTGTGAAATTCTTATTACGCCCTAGGTTTTGGATTAACAAAAAAAGCCAGCTGTGAAGCTGGCTTTTATGGTTGAGAGGGAAACCCCTTATTCTTCTACCACTGTAACATCTGCGGCTTGCTTTCCGCGTGGACCATCTTCGATGGTAAATTTAACTTTCTGTCCTTCTTTCAGGCGTTTATAGCCTTCCATGTGGATTGCGGAAAAGTGGACAAATACGTCTTCGCCATTTTCCATACCGATAAAGCCGTACCCTTTGGGTGCGCTGAACCATTTGATGGTCCCTAAAGTTCTGTCTGCCATTTAATACTCAACTTTCTTAAAATCTAATACTTACCTCAAATCAAGGCGATTTAATGTATCACTTCCGCTCTCTTTCGTCAAGGTGACTCATTGATTACACCAAAAAACGAATATCAACACTGGAAAATTTTTTGAATTTAATTTCAGGGCTTTTGCGCAATATTCAATAGTTGTTGAAGCGGAAGGTATAATTAGTAGAAAGACAGGAAATAATGCAAGATCCAACAGCTTATCGCAATAATTCCCAATATCTGAGTACCAGGCAATATCAGGATTCAGGTAATTTGTCATCCCGAATCCAAATTCACCAGAAATTCAGTACCGGACAACAAAACTGGTATGACTTTGTCTTTGAATTAGCGGCGATCAAACCTGAAGCGAAAGTGCTGGAGCTGGGCTGCGGATCGGGATTGCTTTGGCGATATGGGATGAATCGTTTGAGCGAGACCAACCGCATCGCACTGAGCGACTTATCTCCAGGCATGATCAAAGATTCTGCCAACGCTCTGTTGGGGGACACGCGCTTCCACTTTGTTTGCATGGACAGTATGAACGTCTCTTTTCCGGCTGCTTCTTTTGATTTGATAATTGCCAACCACATGCTCTATCATGTTCCCTCAATTACCCAGGTGCTTGGCCAGGTGTCTGAATTGCTCAAACCGGGGGGTAGGTTTATGGCTGCGACGAACGGACCTGAACACATGATCGATCTGGATTTACTGCTCGAGAAATTTTTCCACAAACTGGATAAGAGCCACGGCATGTCCAGCGACTTCAACTTGCTGAATGGAGAAAAACAGTTGAGGCAATTTTTCTCTACAATCGAACTCCACATCTATTCCAGTGATCTTTGGGTCACGAACGCGCAATTGTTAACTAATTATGCCTATTCCACACCATTGGTGAAAGAGCAATTGGGTAGTGAAGGTAAGCCGGAAATGACGGCTTTTTTCAAACGCCGGATTGATCACTATGGTGGGATCTTAATCCGAAAACAAACCGGGGTTTACCTGGCGAAGGATCCCCTCTAAAAAATCAACGGACCGCTGAGACAACCAGGGTCACCGTGGCAATCACGATGCAATAAATCGCGAACCCAAAAAAACTGTTTTTCTTCACATAACCTAACAACCAGCGAATGGAGAGATATCCGATCACTCCAGCAATTACAAAACCGAGGATCAGAGTCGGTAAAAAGTCGAGAAAAAATTCGGATTTTTCCAGGTCAATCACAGACAGCAACCCGGCCGCCAACATTATCGGTATGGAAAGCAAAAAGGAGTATCGTGTGGCAGCTTCGCGGGAATAACCCTTGAAAAGACCGCCAGAGATAGTGGCACCTGAACGGGAAATGCCCGGGAAGATTGCCAGCGCCTGGAAAACACCCACAAGGAGGGAGTCTTTCCAGGTAAGTTTTTCCAGGCTTTTCTCCTTTTTAGTTAACAGTTCTGCCAATATCAATAAAACCGCAGTGCAGGAAAGCAAAATCGCAGTGATTGCTGGGCTGTTAAAGAGCTCTTCCACGACATCCTTAAGTAACAAGCCAGCTAAGCCCGCGGGGATGGTTCCCAACACAATTAACCAGCCCAAGCGGCTTTCAGGTTCTTTGAAGGGGGTCTTCTCTTTGATTCCCTGGACGACTGATCTGAAAATTACCACCAAGTCGGACCAAAAATAGATGATCACCGCCAATAAAGTTCCCAGTTGTATCAATATGTTAAAAATGAACGCTTTTTCCGGATCAAGCGTCCATTTAAGAAGGTAAGGAAAAATAACGAGGTGAGCTGAGGAGGATATGGGTAAGAATTCGGTCAAACCCTGAATGATACCCAAAATGATTGATTGGATGAGACTCATATTTGCCTTTCAGGAGTGCGGGGAATGGAGAGTTTGGTCATAGCTTCGTCGGCGAAGGATTGCAGGTGACCTTCTAGGATTGCCTGGCGCAGGTCGCGCGCCAACTGGAGCAATGTGTGCAGATTGTGGATCGAAAGCAGGGTGGCTGCCAGCATTTCCTTTGCGACAATCAAGTGCCGCAAGTAGGCGCGGGTGAAAGTGCGGCAGGTGTAGCAGGTACACTGTTCGTCGATCGGTCGTTTGTCTTCGGCAAAAGTAGCATTCATCAGATTCAGTCTGCCGGACATGGTCATGGCGCTGTTATGACGTGCCAGCCGGGTGGGCAGGACGCAGTCGAAAATGTCGATTCCGCGCAAGACTCCTTCAATCAGGTCTTCGGGAGTGCCAACCCCCATCAGATAGCGAGGTTTGTCGGTGGGGAGGATGGCGTTTACTACTTCCAGAGAGTGGTACATTTCGGCTTTGGTCTCCCCAACCGAGAGCCCGCCAATGGCATGACCAGGGAAGCCCATGGAACTGATGGTCCGAGCCGATTGCTCCCGCAAGTCATCAAAGATCCCGCCCTGGACAATGCCGAAAAGCGCCTGATCTTCGCGTTTTTTCGCATCCAGACAGCGTTGCGCCCAGCGATGGGTGCGTTCCATCGCCTGCTCGACATAAGTGCGGTTATTGGGATCGGAACATTCATCGAAAGCCATGATGATGTCCGCCCCCAGATTTTCCTGGATCTGGATGGAACTTTCAGGTGTCAGGCGTTTCATGGAACCGTCAATGTGTGATTTGAAGGTAACCCCATCTTCATCGACCTTGCGCATATTTGCCAGAGAAAAAACCTGGAAACCGCCTGAGTCGGTCAGCATTGGTTTGTGCCATTGCATGAACTCGTGCAGCCCACCCATTTTTGCGACAAGTTCGTCGCCAGGGCGTAAAAAGAGATGGTAAGTGTTGGAAAGCACCAGGGTGGCACCCAGCTCTTCCAGTTGGGCAGGTGTAATCGCTTTGACGGTTGCCTGCGTGCCAACCGGGGCAAAAACAGGGGTTTGCAGAATGCCGTGAGGGGTGGCAAATTCACCAGCACGTGCAGCGCCATCTGTAGCAATGACTTTATAGTCGAAATAATTGTTATTCTGGCTGACTGAAGGATTTCCGTTTTCGCTCATAGTTCCTGTAAAAACCTCCACCTATTGTACCTTCATTATTTTGCTCTATGTGGGGATCAATCATATGCGTGTTTTCAAAACTTCCGCTTAATTTACCATCTTTGATCTGAGAAATGACGAAGGTTTATTGATGAAATTAAGTCCAAGCCATATCCGGTATGTCCGTCCGAATGTTGCCCTCTTTCAATTCCCATATTGCGTTGCATGTGCGGGCGATGAAGGCGCGGTCGTGCGCCACTACCAGCACACCGCCATTGAAGACATCCAGTGCCTTTTCAAATTGCTCTCTTGATGGGATATCGAGGTGGTTGACAGGCTCGTCCAATACCAAGAAGTTTGCTCCCTGGGCTACCAGTCTGGCTAACAGCAGCCGGGCGCGCTGACCGAAGCTCAAGGCAGAAGTAGGCAGAACGGCATGGTCTTCATCAAGCAGAAAATAGTGCAAAAAGTGATAGGTCTCGCTTAGATCCATACCCTTGATTGCCTGGATTTGTTCAATGGGTGTCATGTGAGGATTGAGATTTTCCTGTTTTTGAGGCATGTAACCTAAGACTACGCTATTGCCCCAGCGATAGGTGCCAGAATTTGCCGGCAATTGCTCCATCAATACTTTGAGCAAGGTGCTTTTGCCGGAACCGTTCGCTCCCACCAACGCAACTCGCTGACCGGCTGTTATGGTCAAATTCAGGTCTTCGAAAAGAGGGTTATTCGCGTAGCCAAAAGAGAGATTTTCAACTGTTAATAATTGCTGGCTTTGATGTTCCGGTTCAGCAAAATTGATGTTGATACGCCATGTGTCCATTGGCTTTTCGATCCGTTCGGACGAATCCAGGTAGCGCTCCAGGCGTTTCTTTTTGGCGGTGCCTTTTTTGGCAACCTTTTTGGCATATCGACGCATCTTGGAATCCCTGGTGCTTTTCTCAGTCGCCCGGGCTTGTTCGGCGGTAGCCAGCCAATCACCCCGCAAGCGTTTGATCTCGGCTTCCTGGTCCTTCCAAAGTTCGTAGGCTTTTTGTTTTTCCTGGGAGATCAGTGCCGCATAGTTGGAATAATTACCAGGAAACTTGCGGATACCTTCCTTACCTTCATCGAGTTCATAGATGGCTGTGACGGTACGGTCGAGGAAGATCCGGTCGTGCGAGATCAGGAGCACAATGCCAGGATAAGCATTGACAAATTCCTCCAACCATTCGAGAGCAGGGATATCGAGGTGATTAGTTGGTTCATCCAGAAGCAAGATTTCCGATCGCTGCAAGAGCAAGGCAGCCAGCTGGATGCGCGTACCTTCGCCACCACTGAGCTTACTAAGCGGAGTAGATAACGAAAGGTAACCTAAACCGAGGTGAGCCAGGAGCTTCCGGGCTTCTGCTTCATCGCGCGCTGAAAGCTCCTGGCTGGGGTAAGGGTTGGTTTGATTAAGAGTTAACTGTACTGCATCTGCAATTGTCTCAGCCTGGAGGGCGGCAGGGCTTTGAGCTAAATACCCAATAAAAGCATTACTGCTTGTTGTCACACTGCCACTGTCAGGCTCAAGTTTGCCTGCGATGATCTGGAGCAAGGTTGTCTTGCCGCTTCCATTGGCACCGACCAACCCAACATGTTCACCGTCAGCCAAGCTAAAGGTAACCTCTCTTAACACCTGGTTGTAACCAAAGCGTTTGTTGACGCGATTGATTTGCAGCATGATGGCTCCTTGAATTCTTGTCTCAGCGGCTTATTGGGCTACTTCTCCAAAGACAGTGGTTTGTCCAATTCCAGCGATGTCAAATAAGGTCGGTAGCCCAAACCAATGTAAAGGCGCATTGCGCCAGTAGGGTTTTCTGTATCAGCGGTGAGCGCGACTTCGTCCATATTGAGTAATTTGAACATCGCCATCGACCGACAGATCAGCCCGCGCGCAATACCGCGACCGCGCCATTCGCGCCTCACAGAAATGGCTTCAGTGTAGCCGCGATAGCGACCTTCCAATTCGTTTTCTGCCAATGAAATAAAGTTCTGTACCGACCCCACCACTTCGTCACCATACCAGGCAACCTGCCAGAGGCTTGGTTGAAAGAATGGCCCCGTTAAGTAGCTTTGGTACCATTCCTCGGTCGGTTCAGATGCGCCATATTCATCTTTGAAAGCCTCATTGGAAGCTTCCCAAACTTTGCGGAAGTCTTTCGGCAGGGCAGGGCGGACGGTGATCCCTTCTGGCATGGGGCTTTCTGGCAGGTCAACCAGATCGCGACTCATCGAGTGGTAGTAACGTTTGATTTTATAGCCTGAATCAGTCAATACCTGGAGACGGGTTTGATCGGTTTGGCGGGAAAAGGCCAGGAAGAAACCTGCATCTCCTTGAGGCAGTATGGAGGCATAATGTCGTCCACGCGACTCAGCCCAATCAATCAGTGCCTCTTCAATGCCTTGGCCTTGCCAGGCTGGGTCAACTCTAAACATGACATAGTAAACATGTTTCTGGGTAGAGACCTCTTGCTCCCAGTAAAACCGGCAAAAGGCAATAGTCTGCCCATTGATCTCTGCAAAAATCAGGTCGTCATGAGGGTCACAGTTGCTCAGATTAGTGAACTCCGCTTTCAGGCTTTGAAGAGTGGTTTCACCTGAGTATTGTTTAGCAACATGCAGGTTGGTAAAGATAGCCAACATCTTCGGGTAATCGCTTTCACCTTCAAAATGACGGAAGACTAGCCCCTCGATTTTGGGAGCGTTTTTGAGCGGATAAACTTCTATTGTATTCATTTTTAGCTCTTTCCTTTTTATTTCTTGAACAATATTTTTTCAAACGACGGTTAACAAAAAAACCACGGGTTTGGATTGCCCGTGGTTCTGTTGATTTTCATGTTTCGTTAAATCAGCGAACAGACGCAATCCGACCTATGCCAAAGAGAGTACCAGAGTCGGAACTCGGTGTGACAAAGTTGATGAAATCGTAATTGCTGTTCATAGAAGTTATTTTATGACAAACAGTTATTAAGTCAAGGAATTTAACATATTTTCCTTATAACTTTTAGCTATTTCAGCTCAAACAGTAGAATTAAGTAAGCTAGGGGGTATTAGTTGTCGCCACCCTTCAAATTTCGACATTTATCAAAGTATTCTCGCATCCGGTCAAAAGTTTCCTGGCTGATGTAATGCTCAATCCGGCAGGCATCCTCCAGCGCAGTGTCTTCGCTGACGCCAATCCAAATGAAAAAATCTACCAGGCCATTGTGGCGGTAATAAGTTTCTTCGGCAATTTCGCGTCCTTTTGGGCTGAGAAAGATTTGCTTCTTGTTATCTACTTCCAGATAACCATTAGCGGTGAGGTTCTTGATTTGTTGGCTGACTGTTGGGCGGGAGAATTGCATCTCACGGGCGATGTCTATAGCGCGCACAATACCAATTCTTTTCTCAAGTATAAGAATTGTTTTCAGATACATCTCAGCGGATTCTTGCACATTCATTCGATCACCCTGTCGGCAACAGTTTACTGTAGTCAAATTTTAGCACGAAAACCCTTGACAGGGTAGTTAGGTTAGACTAACATCAATTATGTTAGTTGAGACTAACATAGAAGAGCGTTAATACAATGGATTGAACCATTCACACTAATTATTTGTGGAACCAAGTTTATCCATTCACCTGCATCAGGTGCCGATAACGATCAATGGAGAGTTTACGAATAAATGAAAACTTTAAGAGATGTTCATATTGGAGAAACAGTACGTGTGGTGAGAATTCACGGACAAGGAAATATTCGTCGAAGAGTGATGGATATGGGCATTACAAAAAACGTTGAAATTTTACTTCGCAAAACAGCTCCTTTGGGAGATCCCATCGAAATAAATGTCCGCGGCTATGAGCTAAGCCTTCGCAAAGACGACGCCAGCATCATCGAAGTTTGCTGACAATAGAATAGGAAATGTTTCCATGGCTATAACCATTGCCGTTGCCGGCAATCCGAATTCTGGTAAAACCACGTTATTTAATGCATTGACTGGCTCGAATCAGTATGTCGGTAATTGGCCTGGTGTAACAGTTGAGAAAAAAGAAGGCAGGTTAATCGGGAATCCTGATGTGGTACTGGTTGACTTACCAGGAATCTACTCGCTTTCAACTAATTCACTGGAAGAGGAGCTGGCTCGAGATTATCTGCTTGAGTCCAATCCGGACGCGATTATTAATATCGTGGATGGCACTAACCTGGAACGAAATCTTTACCTTACTACTCAATTGGCAGAATTGGGAATCCCGATGGTGCTGACTATCAATATGATTGATGAGGTTGCAAAAACTGGCTGTAAAATCGACAGTTCGGCACTTGGAGAGGCAATTGGGTTGCCAGTTGTGGAAGTTTCTGCTCTGCATGCAACTCAGATCGATGATCTTGCAAGGGTTACTACAGAATTAGCCCAAAAAGAGAGAAAAATTCCAACCATACATCGCTTTAGCGGCGGTGTTGAGAACGCCTTAGGACACATCGAAGAAGTAGCCCTGCACGATTTGCCAGGACATAAGCAGAGATGGTATGCCGTTAAGCTTTTTGAACGAAATGAGCATGTAAGAGCAGAATTAGGTCTTTCTGAGGAATTGATCTCTCACATCGAGCAAGACATTAAACAATGCGAATCAGAGTTTGATGATGATTCGTATGGGATCATTGCAACCGAACGTTACGATTTCATTACAGATGTCCTAAAGCAAGTCTATGTGCGTGGCAAGCTTTCGAGCTCCAATCGTATTGATCAGGTTTTGACCAATCGCTGGTTGGCCTTACCAATTTTCGCTCTGATAATGTTCGCAATCTATTACGTCTCTATTAGTACCGTTGGTTCGACAATGACTGATTGGATTAATGAGACACTTTTTGGAGACATCATCGTTCCGCGAGCAAGTGCAGCATTGATTAGATGGGATGTCGCAACTTGGCTTCAGGGATTGCTGATTGACGGAATTCTTGCTGGTATAGGATCGCTGTTGAGTTTTTTGCCGCAAATGACAGTCTTGTTTTTGTTCCTGACCACGATGGAATTCAGCGGGTATATGGCGAGGGTGGCTTTTATCATGGATCGTATGTTCCGGAAGTTTGGTCTTTCCGGGAATAGCTTTATACCGATGTTGATTGGTAGCGGTTGCAGTGTACCGGCAATTATGGCTACCCGGACGATTGAGAGCGAACAGGATAGAAGAATGACGGTTATCACGACTTCATTCATACCTTGTGGAGCAAAACTACCCGTAATTTCCATGATAGCAGGAGCTTTTTTTGGAGAGAAGGGCTGGGTAGCTTTTGGGGCTTATTTCCTGGGCATCATGGCTGTAGTCGTTTCGGGATTAATTCTCAAAAAAACGCGTTTGTTTAAGAAGGAGCCTAAACCTTTTGTGATGGAATTGCCTGCCTATCGTTGGCCCTTATTAAAAAATGTACTGATCACCACCTGGGACAGAGTTTCCTCATTTGTAAAAAAAGCGGGAACGATCATTCTGCTGGCAACGATCTTTATCTGGTTTGCTACTTTTTTTGGTTGGGTAGATGGGCGTTTTCAGATGTTGGAAGCTCAGCAAATAGATCTCAGCATTATGGCGGTTATCGGAAACTCGGTTGTTTGGATCTTTAAACCATTAGGCTGGGGAGAATGGCGACCAGTAGTGGCAGCAATCAGCGGTTTCTTGGCGAAAGAAACTATCGTTAGCAGCTTTGGTATTTTTTATGGTTTTGCGGAGGTTGCTGAAAGCGGACAGGAGATTTGGGATAATATGCGGGCGGCTTTTACACCGCTGACTTCAATTTCCTTCTTGATTTTTGTGCTTCTTTCAGCACCTTGCGTTGCTGCGATTGGTGCAATCCGACGGGAAATGAATAGTTTGAAATGGACATTGTTTGCTGTTGGCTATATGACTGCCTTTGGGTATGTTGTCGCGCTTATCGTTTATCAGATTGGAATTTGGTCACAGGGGAATAAATTCTCTTTGGGAACGGGAGTGGCTTTCACTGTAGTGGGTGTGCTTTTATGGCTAATCTTTCGACCAAACCCAAAGGTTTACGGCACATTGAATCAGGCAAGGGCGGAAGTTAAAAGGTAAGATGTTAGCTACAATAATTATCAGCATTATTCTTACTGCAGTTGTGGGTCTGATCATTTATCGGATGATCAAAAAAGCCAAATCTGCGCAAGGTCTCTGTGCAGGTTGTGCCTATTCAGAGACCTGTTCGGCTGCGAAGTATGTGTCAGCAAGATCAGAACGTGATTGTGCAGAGAGAAAAGCTTGATTTTATAGTTATTCAAAACCAAAACTTTTCAAGTTTTTTCCTGTAAGTGATATACTCTTACCTTGTGGATATTAATACTTACTCAACCTGGCTTGAAATTGACCTGAACGGCATAAAAAATAATGTAGCCGAGGTCATGAAGTTGACTGGGCGGGATGTGATGGCAGTGATCAAAGCCAATGGTTACGGTCACGGTATGCGTCCAATTGCCCAGGCTTGTGTCGCTGGTGGTGCAACCTGGTGTGGTGTCGCTCGAATCGAAGAGGCATTGGCATTACGCAGAGCTGGTATCTCGAACCGCATATTGGTCCTGGGCTTTACACCTGCTTCCAAGATTCCTGACGCAATCGAGCACAACATTACCATAGCACTTTTCAATGCAGAACTGGCTCAGACCTATCTTGAATATGTCCGGATACACGGGGGCACCTTACGTGCTCACGTCAAGGTCGAGACCGGAATGGGTCGATTAGGAATGCCAATCGAAGTGGTTGCGCCGTTTTTAAGGGCCCTGAAAAATTCTCCCATCCTGGTAGAGGGGATTTTCACCCATTTTGCCAGAGCAGACGAAGCCGATTCCGATTCCACACCGAATCAAATCAGTTTATTTAATGAGCTGCTCAACGATTTAACCAACCAGGGTTTGAAACCTGATATTGTCCACGCTGCTAACTCAGCAGCCATCTTGAATTTCCCTTCTTCTTACTACGACTTTACGCGTCCCGGCGACTTGATCATGGGGATGTCGCCTATCGAAGGTAAACCACTACCAACGCAATTTAAACCAGTTTTGACCTGGAAAGCAAGGCTTATTTCTTTACGCACTTTTCCTGCCGGACATGGGATTAGTTATGGTTCCAAGTATGTCACAAGCAAAGAAGAACGCATTGGTGTGATCCCGATAGGATACGGCGATGGTTTCAGGCGAGTGGACGGGCAGCAGGTTTTGGTCGGGGGCAAACGAGTAAATATTGTCGGGAGGGTCTGCATGGATCAATGTATGCTGCAGCTTGATGGCGTGCCTGATGCAAAAATTGGGGATGAGGTGGTTTTGGTTGGCAGGCAGGGCTCCGAATTTATAAGCATTGACGAAGTCGCTAAACGCTGGGGCACAATTAATTACGAAGTAGTGTGTGGTTTGGCAGAACGCCTTCCCCGGATTTATATCGAATGAACACTGAATTAATTCAAGCAGAATTTCACTGCCACTCAAACTATTCTCCTGATAGTCTTGTAACACTTGAAGAGATCATCAAGACTTGCCGTTCCAGGGGTATTGGCAAGATTGCTATCACGGATCATGGCTGCATGGCAGGCGCTTTCAAGGCGCACGAAATGGCACCCGATTTGGTTGTGGTGAGTGAAGAGATTCTGACCAATGAAGGCGAAATATTAGCCTACTTTATGAGTGAGGAAATCCCGGATGGTCTGCCACCGTTGGAAGTCATCAAAAGATTGAAAGATCAAGGCGCATTTATCAGTGTTGCCCATCCTTATGACCCTTGGAGGGGTGCAAACTGGAAACCCGGTACACTGGAAAAGATAGTGCCTTACCTGGATGGGGTGGAAGCTTTCAATGCTCGCTGTTTTGACGCATCTTTCAATGAGAAAGCCAGTGCTTTTGCCGCTGAGCACGGTCTGGCTTGGATGGTCGGTTCAGATGCGCATAGCATTCCTGAAATTGGACGGGCGGTATTGTCTTTACCTGATTTTCATTCGGCGGACGAATTACGCCAGGCAGTCAAATCTGCCACATTTTCCGGAGAGTTATCTGGGAAAATGGTTAGATTGCATTCAACTTTAGCGAAAGTAGTCAATAAGCTACGTCGAATGTAGGTTTTGTCATCTGTCTTTACCTCACCCCCGCTTTGCGGACCCTCTCCAACTGTATAGACCGGATAGATCGCTGACAGGTGTTCGGACACATGGTTGACAGAT
>CAZYIJ010000023.1:4177-18855 GCA_964647425.1 uncultured Anaerolineaceae bacterium | reverse complement strand
TGATTGCGCTGACACCCACTCCTCCCCCTGGGAGCGATAGACTTTACACAATGTGATTGAATCACAGGAAACGACAAAAAGCGACTCGCGCTCTTGGTCATAAGAAATATCCACAACGCTTTTGCCTTCCAATCCTGCCTGCTTCCACCCATTGTCTACGCGCAAATATAGCCCTTTTCCTATGCTACCCATATAGAGGCTGTCTTCTCTTGAAAATAGCCTGTTAGGGACAATTGTTGCCGATGTGCTTTCCAATGAATTAGTTTCAATACGATTTTGTTCTAAATGAACAGTTAGCACTTCAGCAGGCAGACCAACTTTCTGGCTCAAGAACTCAAGTTCTGCAGAATTTCGATCACTCTCTGCCTGTGGCAACTCGATATTAATCCATTCTTCCCCTGCCCAATGATGCAGACCGGATTCTGTAATTATATGAATTTTTCCTTCATAGCTTGTTATATCGAGAACAGCTTTGTCATCTAGTCCCTGGGTTATTTCTTCCCAATGCACTCCTGTCGAGTCAAGAATGTAAACACCTTTGCCATAGATCCCAACAAAAATTTTGCCGGTCAAATCTTCATGGAATATTGCGGTGACCGCGTTCAAACGCAAGTCACCCATGATGTTATTCCAACTGGTGCTGTCAGCATTTGTACGAAATACACCGTTAGATTCCGTAGCTGCAAACCAGCGTTTCGGAGTCCCGTTAGCCACAACGAAGTCATACAAACGCTGACCCGCCAAGCCACGTGAGGTCCAGTTTTGAGCAAAATTATCCGTCGAATAAAGACCATTTCCATAAGTGCAGGCGAAAACCCGCTTTTGGGTCCCGCCAGAAGGATCGGCATACAATCGGTAGATAGCAACATTTACAGGCAAGCCCACCCTGGTTTTTGCCCAAGAATCCCCACTGTTCCAAGTACTATAGACACCATCGTAGTGCCAGACACCCCCATAAACCAGCCCCGGATAAGCTGTATCAAGCGCAAAACTGCGGGCAGATAAATCACTAACTCCAGAATTGATTGGAGAAAATGTAGTACCGCCATTAGTGCTTTTATAGAAACCGTGCTCGTGAGCAGTCAGATAAAGTTCGTTCGAGTTAAGCGGGTTGACATCAATATCATAAAAGTAATCAAGCGAAGAAAATGCCTCTCCGGTTAACAGCAGTGACCATGATGTTCCACTATTAACACTTTTAAATATATATCCCTTCAAACTACCATTTATCCTGGTGGCAACATATATCACATTTGCGTTATTTGGGTCAATTTCAATATCGTAGATAATATGGTTTCCTACAACCCCACCATTTGATGCTTGCCAACTACCGCCCCCATCAAAAGATTTATATATTCCTCCTCCATACGTTCCAGCAAAAACAATATTGGAGTTGGTAGGATGGATCGCAAGTGACTGGATCTTTAGATTGCCTAAACCAACATTCTGGCGATACCAGGTGTCACCCTGGTCATAAGTTTTGTAGACGCCGCTAACATAACTCCCTGCAAATACCGTTTGATTCTGATTTGGGTCCACTACCAAGGCGGTAAAGGTTCCTCCAACCGGACCAACTGGGGTCGGAGTAATGGGGGTCGGCGTAGGTAGATACTGTTTAGCTACAATTGGGAAATAATACTTGTAAAGCCCCATTCCAAAACCCGATATAGATAGCAAAGACGTGAAAAATAGCAGTGAAAAAACCAAACTGCAAATCCAAAAGCAGAGATTTCTATTTCTATTCTTCATTTTGTTGCCTGTCTTATATGCATACAATAATCGTGCCAATTACAATAAATTAGACACATTTAATTTATAACCACTCTGATAATCATCATGAAAATGAATTTAGCTAAGAACCTGTCTCAAGGCCTCAACACAACGCTCAACAGCAAGGTCATCAATATCGTTATGCGTAACCAGACGGATTTCACCTTCATTTGTGTCATTGATCAAGACGCCATGGGCTTTCATTGCTGCTATCAAGCGGCTGCTGTTCATTCCACTGGCAGGATTTAACTTGAAAAAGATCATGTTGGTGTTAGGTGAACCTTTTGTCAGGTGAATAGCTGGAATTGTTGCCAAACCTTCAGCCAGCCGCCTTGCGCGAATGTGATCCTCATCCAACCGGTCGATCATGCTATCGAGCGCAACAATTCCTGCGGCTGCAATAATGCCTGCCTGGCGCATACCACCACCCAGCAACTTTCGGACCCTGCGCGACCGCTCAATAAATTCCGCATCGCCGCACAAAACTGATCCAATTGGGGCGCACAAACCCTTGCTCAAACAAAAAGTGATACTGTCTGCTGCTTTCACAAGGTCTGCAGCAGGAACTTTTAGGGCTACCGCAGCGTTGAAGATCCGTGCTCCATCAATGTGGTAATACAGACCTAATTCATCCGCTAATTTTCCTACGCTATTCATATAGTCAGCATTGAGCGCTTTACCACCGCAGAAATTTTGTGTATTTTCAGCAATAACCATACGTGAGATTGGTTCGTGATAATCCCCTGGAGTTCGCATCGCGCGCTGGATATCCTCAAGAGCGAGACTGCCATCTTCCTGGTTTAGTATCGTGTGAATCACCACACCGCCTAAAGCGGATACTCCCCCGGCTTCATGCAAAAAAGTGTGCCCCTTTGTGCCCATGATCACTTCGTCCCCACGATCGCAAACAGCCAGCACTGCTACCAGGTTACCCATCGTACCTGAACTGACCAGCAAGCCGGCTTCTTTACCGAGCATCTCAGCTGCTTTTGCTTCCAACCTGGTCACGGTTGGGTCTTCGCGATAAACATCGTCGCCAACTTCAGCCGAAGCCATAGCTTCACGCATTTCTTTGGTCGGGTGAGTTACGGTGTCAGAACGAAAATCAATGTATTTTTCCATATCAGGCTCTCTCCAAATTGTCTATTGTTGATTGTAAATCCGCAGGTAAAGGTACGGTAAATTCAGTTTCGCTTTCACTATCTGGCAGCCGGATAACCAGCTTGCTAGCGTGTAGAAAAAAGCGTTCAATTTCTATGCTTTTTTTTCTTCTGCCATAAATCTGATCACCCACAACCGGGCAACCCAAAAAAGAAAGGTGAACACGGATTTGGTGCGTGCGACCAGTGAGTGGGTTCACTTCCAGTAAAGTGTGATCGCGATATTCAGCAACGGTAAAGAATTCGGTCTCCGCTTTTCTGCCATGGTCTCCATAAGTAATTGCCATCCGTTGGCGGTGTCTTTCATCCCTTCCTATCCTTGTCTCAATTCGCCCTGTGGGTGTCGGCGGTTTGCCATCCACCAATGCCAGATAGGTTTTTTTTGCTTTACGACTTTTGAATTGTTTGACCAACCAGCTGTAACCTGTCGATGACTTGGCAACGATCAAAACACCAGAGGTATCTTTATCCAGGCGATGAACGATGCCTTGCCGTCCCGTCTCGCCCACATTTACGATCTGAGGCCAATGGAACAGCAAAGCGTTGACAAGTGTATTGTCATCGTTTCCAGCACCCGGATGGACAACCAAACCCGCAGGCTTGTTAATCACCACCACATTCTCATCCTCATAAATTACATCAAGCGCGATATTTTGTTTGTCGGGGAGTTCTTCTGCAAGCTCGGTTACTAAAGCGCTAATTTGATCGCCAAATTCCAGTTTTTGAGAAGGCTTGCTCACCACTTCTCCATTCACCTTCACTTCGCCAGCAGAGATCATGTTTTGGATTCTTGCCCGGGAAACACCCGAAAATTGGTCAGCAAGAAATTTATCCAATCGCATGCCAGCTGATTCAGAAAAAACAATTTCAACCAGCTCAGTTTTCATTTGTCTCGTCCTGTGAAGTTTCCATTACTCGACGGGCAGCTTTTTCTTTGCGTTCCTGGATCAGCAGACCCAACAATATTAAAGCGACCCCAACCGTGACACAAGAATCAGCCACATTAAACACTGGGAAACGCCCAACTGCAATAAAATCTGTTACAAATCCGAATTGAATCCGGTCAATCATGTTTCCAACAGCTCCAGCCAACAACAAACCCATGCTGATTCGATGGATTAATGGTTCGTCAATGGCTTCACGATAATACCAAATTACTGCAGCAGTAATAATGATCGAGAGGATCAGCAGTGGTGTGTTGGCATTTTGAAAGATACCAAAGGCGGCACCAGTATTATGCCAGTACGTAAAACGGAAAAAGGGCGCTAAAAAGGGGATTGGGTAAATTTCTTCACCCAAGACAAGGTTTTGCCTGATCAATGCTTTGCTCCATTGATCAAAGAAAACCATGACCGCCGCAATACCTAATAATAGCAAGTAGTGGGCAGTCCATTTTTTTGTGGAGTTCATCTAACCACCTTTTCGATTTTGAGTAACAGTTCTTCGCCATCAAAACTGTCAGTAAAGGATTTTTCCTTATCGAGTTCCGCCTTATTCATTTCCAAAGCGAGAGTCTCGCTGGAGATATATTCAGAATTTTCTTGGATTGCCTGTGCTAATTCTGAGGTTGCATGGTAAAGTATCCGGATTCGGTCGGCAATCTCAAGACCAGAAGTTTTGCGCAAATCCTGAACTCGCCGCACAAATTCCCTCGCCAATCCTTCGTGGAACAATTCAGGCGTCAAGGTGGTGATTAAAGCTGCCATGTATGCCCCATCAGCCGCCACTTCGTAACCTTCCTTGGAAGCGGTATGCACCTCAACTTCATCGGGCATAATTTCGTAATACTTCTCATCCACTTTGACTACCAAATTGAGTCCGTCGAGCAGTTTTAAAGCACTCTCCTGTGCGGGCAGATCCAAAATTGCTTGTCGCACTTTAGGGCTGAGCGCGCGGTACTTCTGACCCAATTGTTTTGGCAGTGGGTTGAGACTATAGGTCACCGCCTCTTCATCTCCGCCTAGCAATCTTACACGTTTAACATTCAACTCATCTTCCAAAATATCCTGGAAGCGTTCGATCACTTCTCCTTCTTCCGCATTCCCAACAGCAAAAGCTGCTTCTGCAAGCGGTTGTCGTACTTTAATGTTGGATTTGTTTCGAGCGGAATGACCCAAAGAAGCCAGTTTCATCACCAATGTCATGTCCCGGTTCAATTCCTCATTGATCAGTCTTTCGTCCACCTTTGGCCATTCTGCCAGATGGACTGAGATTGGAGCGGTTTCGTCCACGGAAGTGACCAGATTTCGGTAGATAGTCTCAGCCATAAATGGCATGGTGGGTGCAATTAACTTGCTTAAGGTCACCAATGCTTTATAAAGAGTCTCATAAGCTGCAGCCTTATCCGCGTCAGATTCACTCTTCCAGAATCTTCTTCTTGAACGCCTCAAATACCAATTCGAGAGATCATCCACAAATTTTTCGATCGGACGCGTGGCTCCAATGACATCAAAATTTTCATAAGCCTTGGTAACATCCTTCACAAGCGATTCCAGAGAAGACAATAACCAATCATCCAACTCTGAGAATTGTGGAATTAAAGTTGAATCAGGCGTCCAGTTATCCAGGTTGGCGTAGGTAACAAAGAAGGAATACGTATTCCAGAGCGTAAGCATAAAACTGCGCACCACTTCGCCCACAAGTTCTTTGCTAAAGCGGCGTTCGTTGCCTGGGGGGCTGGATGTGTACATGTACCAGCGCATGGGATCAGCACCATACTCATTGATCACTTCCCAGGGATCGACAACGTTGCCTCGTGATTTGGACATTTTCTGCCCGTTTTCATCCAAAATCAAACCAAGGCAGATCACATTCTTGTAACATTTGCTGTCCATCACCAGGCTGCTGATGGCATGCAGAGAGTAAAACCATCCGCGGGTCTGGTCCACTGCCTCACAGATGAAGTCTGCCGGGAATTGGGACTTAAATTCATCCAGGTTCTCAAAGGGATAATGCCACTGGGCATAGGGCATGGAACCAGAATCAAACCAAACATCGATCAACTCGGTCACTCGTTTCATCTGTCCGTGGCCGCATTCAGGGCATGGGAAACTAACATCATCAACATATGGTCGATGCAATTCGAGTTCGCTCATGTCTTTGCCAACCAAATCTGACACTTCCTGCCTGGAGCCTACACATACCTGGTGGCGGCAATCCGGGCACTCCCAAACTGGTAAGGGCGTGCCCCAATAACGGTTGCGTCCCAAAGCCCAGTCGATATTATTTTCCAACCAGTTGCCAAAGCGACCATTCTTGATGTGCTCTGGCACCCAATTGATCTCCTGGTTAAGCTCCACCATGCGATCTTTGATCGCGCTGGTTTTTATGAACCAGGTTGGTCTTGCCATGTAGAGCAAAGGTGTCTGGCAGCGCCAGCAAAACGGGTAAGTATGGGTGATCTTACCAGAATCAAAGAGCAGCCCTCTATCGTGCAAATCTTGCTTGATACCTGGATCGGCGTCCTTTACAAAGACACCCGCCCAATTTTGAACTTGTCGTAAGAATCTTCCTTCATCATCGATGGTCATGATCAAGGGCAGGTCATATTGTTTGGCAACTTCCATGTCTTCCATACCAAAAGCAGGAGCGATATGAACCAGTCCGGTCCCATCTTCTGTTGTCACATATTCTGCATTCACGATGTAATGAGCCGGTTTCTCGGGTGGGAAAAAGGTAAACAAGGGAGCGTACCGTTTTCCTTTTAGCGATTTGCCTTTCATGGTCCTCAAAATACGAACTGGACGATCACCAAATACTTTTTCGACAAGGTTCTTCGCAAGGATCAATTTCTCTTCGCCCATACCGTCAGCGGTCACAACTGCGTATTCCACATCAGGATGCGCAGCTACGGCAACATTACCTGGAAGCGTCCATGGAGTTGTAGTCCAGACCAGTAAACTGGTGTCTTCTTCGTCTATCAAAGGAAAACGAACAACCACACTCGGGTCTTCGGTGTCTTCGTAGCCCAAGGCAACCTCATGGTCCGAAAGAGGGGTTCCACAGCGAGGACAATAAGGTACAACTTTATGCCCCTGGTAGAGCAGCCCTTTATCCCAAATCGATTTCAACAGCCACCAAACCGACTCAATGTATTCATTGGTGTAGGTAACATAAGCGCGGTCTTTGTCCACCCAGTAGGCGATTCGATCGGTCATGCGTTCCCAGTCCTGGATGCGTGAGAAGGCTGATTCGCGGCAGAGCTTGTTAAACTCAGCGATGCCGTATTCATCGATCTGACTTTTTTGGGTGAAACCCAGTTGTTTTTCTACTTCGATCTCTACAGGCAGCCCATGAGTATCCCAGCCACCACGTCGATCGACAAAGTAACCCTGCATGGTTTTGTAGCGTGGGAACATGTCTTTGAATGCTCGTGCTAAAACATGATGTACACCAGGTTTACCATTGGCAGTGGGGGGACCTTCAAAAATCACGAACGGCGGGCGATCTTTGCGATCGTCTGAAGAACGCTTGAAAATATCATGCGATTTCCAGAAGCGCAGTTGAGTTTCCTCTTCCGATGGAATATTTAGTCTGGATGAAACTTGTTTAAACATCTATCCTCCAATAATCAAATAAAAAAGCCCGCCCCAACAGGGACGAGCCACAATCTGCTCGCGGTACCACCCCGCTTCCCGGCGATGCCGGGCGCTCGGTGCCCCTGTATCGGGGGGCAATCGGCCCGCTTACTACCCGAGGGTTTGTTCAGCGTGCTGCTCAGGAAGGATTTTCGCTCAACCGTTTCCACCCGTCTTCCACCATCACGGGCTCGCTAAAGGGCTGTATTGAGTTACTCTTTTCCGTCAAAGCCTAATAGTAAATTTTATCATAATTGCGGGAGTTTGGATAAATTCTCAAAAAAATTCCGCCTTCAGCTCGCTGGAATTCCCTTACATCGCCCTCCATTTAACTTGAAATGTGTCATATTTTGTCTTGCTGGATAAAAAAAGAACCCTTTCGGGTTCTAGCTGGGTGCCTGGAGGGGGTCGAACCCTCAACATCTTCATCCACAGTGAAGCACTCTGCCATTGAGCTACAGGCACCACGTTAGGCGGCAATTCTATCACAAGCATAAACGGACTGCAAGCAAGAATTGCTCGTGGTTTTACTTTTTTTAAAGACTAAAAAATCGAGCTAAGATCCTTCCTTGCAATCGCTCGCTGTTCAAATGTGCGCAGGTCTTTGACTACAACTGTATCATTCTCCAGTTCATCCGGACCTAAAACCAAAGCAAATTTCACCCCCAGCCGGTCGGCAAGCTTAAATTGTTTGGCAAGCTTGTCTGGCTCCGCCAGTATCACGTGAAAACCATTCTCTCGAAGCTCAGTTGTCAGCTTGACGGATTCAACCAACATCTCCTCATTAAAAACTGTCACAAAGACTGTGTTGGGGTAACTGAGGTCAGCCGGCAGCAAGCCATAAGCCTCCAAAACCAGCATAGCAACTACATCGCCCATGGCGAAGCCAACGCCTGGCAAAGGCTGCCCGCCCACATCGCCAACCAAATTGGCGTAATGCCCGCCGCCCAAAATCGCTCTGAAGTCACCTTGAACCTCGTGCGCTTCAAAGACCACGCCAGTGTAGTAATCCAAGCCACGGATGATCTTGGGGTTATATCGAATATACTCGCCAATACCTAACGCTTCGACATACTCAAATAACTGGCTGAGTTCTTTCGATTCTTTCCACAACTTCTTGTCAGCAAGCAATGTTTTAATGGTGTCAATCTGGCTTGTAACCAAGCCAAGTGCTTCCACGTTTTTCTCCCAGACATCGCTAGGCTGCTTGTCGATACGATCGATCATTCTGAAAAACTCTGGTCTCGTGTCACTGCTGATACCGATCTCAGTTAATTTACGGTCCATTAAACGGCGATCATTTACTAAAATTTGGACCATATTGCTTTTCAGACCTACCAGCTTAAGAAAGTTTGCGGCGACCGCCAATAGTTCAGCGTCTGCTTGTACGGCATCACTGCCAATCAAGTCAATGTTCCACTGATAAAATTCACGGGTGCGCCCTTTTTGAGGGCGTTCATAGCGCCAGAAAGGTCCAAAAGCCCACCAGCGCAAAGGGAAAACTAATTCATTCTGCTGGCTGGCTACCATCCGCGCCAGGGTCGGTGTCAACTCCGGACGCAGGGTGATCAGGTCACCACCACGATCTTCGAAAACAAAAGCCTGTTCTTTTACCAGCTCTTCGCCCGATTTGGCGGCATATAGGTCGATAGTTTCAAGACAGGGACCTTCGTAACGTTGATAACCAAAAGATTCAGAGGCTAATTTCAGCTTATCGACCAACCAGGATCGTCTCGCCATTTCATTTGGATAAAAATCTCGTGTACCTTTAATACTCTTTATAACGTTCTTCATAATTTCGACCTTTTCTGCGAAGATGAAAATAGTATAACATGTGCCAGTTTATAGGATAAAATACAGTAGATGCAACAATCTCTCAAGGAGGTGTATATGAATATAAAGACAATTCTTGAAGTTTCAAAAGGCACTTTACTCACCCCAGGTGTCAATTTAGAGGCAGAAGCAAAAGGTGCCTTTGCGGCAGACTTAATGAGCGACGTACTGGCCTCGATTCAACCTGAAGCAGTGCTTCTCACTGGCTTGTGTAACCCCCAGGTGGTTAGAACTGCCCTGATTGCTGATATCAAAGCCATTATTTTTGTACGCGGGAAAAATCCTGCTGATGAAACTGTAGACCTGGCTTTGCAGGAAGAAATGCCCATCATCTCCTCTCCTTTAGGTTTGTACGAGTTGAGCGGTCGCTTAATGGTTGCGGGGCTTCCAAGTCTCGAAAAGACCATGAATCATTCGTTTGACGAAGGCTAAAATTCCTAATTAATCGAGGAGCTATGAGCTCAGTACTTCCTAAAATATCAGACGCTCAAGCGGAAAATATAACGAAAACCAAAGAACTCGCATACGAATTACGTATCGAAGAGGTCATGACGGATCGTGTAACTTGCCTGTCTCCAGATACGATCATCAGAGAGGCTTTGGATATCTTTCGCAATGAAAAAATCTCAGGTGCCCCCGTAACTGACGGAGACACGCTCGTAGGTATTTTGTCCATCGAAGATCTTATCAGATCCTTGCGTGAGGGTCGTATCGATCTAAAAGTGTCAGAATACATGACCAAAGATATACACGTCATCAAGACATTCGACCCAGTTGTTGAAGCGCTGACTGTTTTTGTAAAAACTGGGGTGGGCAGGCTTCCTGTTGTCAACCAAGAAGGCAAACTGGTCGGAATTCTAACCAAAGGTGACATTACCGATGGTCTCCTGCATGCCCTTCAAAAGGAATACCACGCCGAAGAAATCATTCGCTACCGGGCTTCTCATCTTTTTGAAGACATTCATTCTGACAGAACCAGCTTGATCTTGCGTTACAACATCAAAAAAGGAGATTTCACGCTTGGAGGAGCTGCGTCAAATCACATAAAACGAGCCCTTCTGAGGCTTGGGGCCAGTCCCCAAATTGCTCGCCGATGCGGCATTGCTGTTTACGAATCGGAAATGAACCTGATCATTCATACCAATAATGGTGGCACACTTCGCGTCGAAATTGAACCGCACAAGATTACCATGGAAGCTTACGATGATGGACCAGGAATTGAAGATATTGAAAAAGCTTTACAGCCTGGTTTTTCAACTGCTACAGAAGAGGTCCGGGAGATGGGCTTTGGTGCCGGTATGGGTCTGGTAAACATCAAACGTTGTGTCAACGAAATGAAATTGTTCTCCTCAAAAGAAGGCGGCACCCAACTCTTTATGGTTATGCATCTCACGGAAGCAGATAAAACCAACACAGAATTATCGAGGAAAAGGTCATGAACCTTCAGAATGTGATTGATTCTCTCCAGCTAACCTTACTCACCGAAAGTAAAGACTTCTCCTCTATCAATGTTAGTGCAGGTTACACTTCAGATTTGCTCAGCTGCGTGATGACAGGTGCCCAGGATCAATGTATTTGGATCACCTTGATCGCTCATAACAACATAGTCGCTGTCGCCTCACTTTTAAATGTTGCTGCCGTCATCATCACCGAAGATGCCCAGCCAGACGAAACCACCATTGCCAAAGCCAATCAGGAATCAATCACCTTGCTCTCAACACCTCTTCCCACTTTCAGCGTCGTAGGTCAACTCTGGGAAATGGGTATCAGGGAAACATGACCAAACGAGATAATCGTGAACACTTATCGGGCTGAACTGCACGTTCACACAGTCCTCTCACCGTGTGCTGGGATCGAAATGATCCCACCTCTTATTGTGGATAAAGCACTGGAACTTGGGATTCAAATTATTGCAATCACCGATCACAATGCCAGTGCAAATGTCGAAGCGGTTATGCAGGCAGCGCAGGGCACTAACCTGACAGTTATTCCAGGCATGGAATTGCAGACCAACGAAGAAATCCACAGCCTTTGTTTGTTCGAAACACTGGAAAAACTCAACAAATTCCAACAAGTCGTAGATCAAACCCTTCCAGATTTTCCTAACAATGTTGAGTTTTTTGGAGAGCAATTTGTGGTGGATAAGGAAGGCGAGTTCATTCGCCGCGAAGAACGCCTGTTAATCAATTCCACCACGATGTCCATCAATGATGCCTTTCAAATTGTGAACGATTTGGACGGTTTATTCATCCCGGCTCATGTTAACCGGGAAGCCTTTGGGCTGATTTCACACTTGGGCACCGTACCTCCTGACTTGCCTGTTAAAACACTGGAAATCTCAAGACATATCAGTCCCCAAAAGGCACTCGAGCGCTTTCCATTTCTTAAAAATTATCATCTGATTCAAAGCGGTGACGTTCACTACATTGATGATTTTCTGGGTTCCAACCAGTTTTTACTCGATTCTCCCGCTTTGACAGAGATAAAATTGGCTTTGGCAGGAATTAATGGACGCCTTCATCGCATAATTCCGGCCTAATTTAATCTTATCTAAAACCACTCCCTTAATCGCTTTTTTTCATCACAAGAAAATGTTACGTGGTAAAATGATTTGTGAATTTTGTATCAAATCATTTGAAAGTGAAGGAGAATAAAAATTGGACAATACTGAAAAATTCCAAATCATTGATCCTTTGGAAATTCCCGAAAAAAAGGCCGTCATAGATCAAATTCTCAAGGAAAATGCGGATTTAAACGGTGCCACCATGGTCATCCTCAACCAGTTGCAGGAAAAAATTGGTTTTGTTTCAAAACCAATGCAATCCTATGTTGCTCAAAAGTTGGGTATTCCGCTCAGTAAAGTTCATGGCGTCGTTACCTTTTATTCATTCTTTACAACCACTCCCCGCGGAAAGCACACGATCAAGTTCTGTCTTGGAACCGCATGCTACGTAGGCGGCATCGATCAAATAATCGAAAAAGCCAAACAGGTTTTGGGCATCGAACCCGGTCAGACTACACCAGATGGGCTGATCACACTGGAAGTTTGCCGCTGCGTCGGCGCTTGCAGCCAGGCTCCTGTTGTTGTCGTGGATGAAACTGTTCACGGTCGCGTTCAACCCAACCGTTTTCCAAAATTAGTCCAGGATATTCAAAAATCTGAGGCAGCATAATTGAGAGAATTAACACTCCATATTCTCGACATTGCTAACAACAGCATTTCTGCTGGTGCAGATAAGATCAGCATAAGCATTGTTGAAAATCAGAGTGATGACACCTTAAAAATCGAGATTCAGGATAATGGAAAGGGTATGAGCCCCGAGATGGTGGCTCGTGTTACAGATCCATTTACTACCAGTCGTACAGAGCGAAGAGTTGGATTAGGTATTCCGCTGCTCAAATATGCCGCTGAATCCTGCAACGGTTGGTTCAAGATTACCTCCGAGTTGGGAAAGGGCACCCGAGTATCTGTCCAGTTCCAACTGAGCCACATAGACCGCATGCCGCTGGGTGACTTGGCTGACACATTTCTTACATTAGAGCTTGGTACTTTGAATGTGAATTGGATTTTTTCGGTAAAAAATGATGACAAGAAATTTTATTTTGACGATTCTGAATTGAAGAAAGAGTTAGAAGGAATTGAACTCACAGAACCTGCGGTAATTCGGTTCATCCGTTCAATTTTTGAAGAAGGTATTGAAGAATTACAACTAACATAAGTTACAAGGAGATACAAAAATGCCAACAATTAAATCGCTTGATGACCTGAAAAGAATCAGGGAAGAAGCCCTCAAAAAACAAGAGTTAAAAACAACTTCTGGAAAAACCGAGATTGTCGTAGGCATGGGAACCGTCGGCATCGCTGCTGGCGCTCGTGAAACCCTTAAAGCAATCCTGGATTACGTCGACCACAACAATTTGGAGAATATCATCATTCGCCAAACAGGAAATATCGGTATTGATTCTTTCGAACCTGTAGTCCAGGTAATTCTGCCCGGTGCAGAGAAAGTTACTTATGGTAGGGTCAATCCTGAGATTGCTAAAGTGATCATGGACGAGCATGTTGTTAACAAACGAATCGTTGCAGATTACAAAATTGAAGGCTAATTCTTATATATAAATGATGTTTTTTCGAATAAACATACGGAAGGATACTTATGGCATTTTATAGATCGACCGTGCTGGTTTCTGTTGACCCCATATGCGTAGAAAAAGGCGCTTATGAGTTGATTGATTCTCTTCAGGATGAATTAATCAAGCAAGGCTTGTTGGATGAAGTCCAGGTTCTTGAAACTCCCCGTCTTGGTGATCCCGAAAAATTAGGGCCAGACATCGTGGTCTATCCTGAAGGGACCCACTACACGAATATCACCTATTTTGATGTTCCCCGCCTGGTTGAAGAACACTTCATAAAAGGAAGGGTCCTCAAACAATACGCTGCAAAAATGGCAGATGCGATTGACGAGGAATTAAGCGCACCAAAATCCAAAGAGATCAGAGTGGTATTGCGAAAAATTGGTGAAATCGATCCTCGAAACATCGAAGATTATTTCGCCAAAGATGGCTATATGGCATTAGGAAAAGTACTGACTGAAATGTCTCCAGAAGAAGTCATTCAGGAGATTTTGGATGCCAAGCTCAGAGGTAGAGGAGGCGCGGGTTTCCCAACCGGACTGAAGTGGAAATTCGCCCGGCAAGCTGAAGGAAATGTCAAGTACATCATCTGCAACGCCGATGAAGGTGACCCCGGCGCGTTCATGAATCGACGCGTTCTTGAAGGTGACCCGCACTCAGTCGTTGAGGGTATGTGTATCGCTGCCTACGCCATTGGCGCGCAGCAAGGTTATATCTATTGCCGTGCTGAGTATCCCATTGCTGTTAGCACCATGAACCTTGCCATCAAACAAGCGCGTTCCATGGGTCTCCTTGGAAAGAACATTCTTGGCACCAACTTTAGTTTTGACCTTGACATCCGAATGGGTGCTGGAGCTTTTGTCTGTGGTGAAGAGACTGCACTGATGGCTTCCATCGAAGGCGGACGCGGTGAACCGCGCGCACGACCTCCATTCCCAGCCATTAAAGGTCTTTGGGGCAAACCTACCAATATTAACAATGTTGAAACCTACGCCAACGTTCCTCAGATCATCCTGAAAGGGTCTGAATGGTTTGCCAGCATGGGAACCGAAAAAAGCAAGGGTACTAAAACCTTTGCTCTTGCCGGCGACGTAAAAAATACCGGCTTGATCGAAGTACCTTTCGGCATCACTTTACGGGAAATTATCTTTGATGTAGGTGGCGGTATCAAGGGCGATAAGAAATTTAAAGCTGTGCAGACCGG
>CAZYIJ010000023.1:0-4167 GCA_964647425.1 uncultured Anaerolineaceae bacterium | reverse complement strand
TTGTCTCCCAGAGAGTCTCCTGGACTTGCCGGTTGATTATGAAACCCTTGGTCAGGCTGGTTCCATCATGGGCTCAGGCGGCATGATTGTGATGGACGAGGGCACTTGTATGGTGGATATTGCCCGCTTCTTCATGGAATTCACCCAGGACGAGTCTTGCGGTAAGTGTGTGCCATGCCGTGTGGGAACACATCGTCTGCTCGAAATACTCGAAAAGATTTGTGCTGGTGAGGGTGAAGAAGGCGATATCGCAGAGTTAGAAGAACTGAGCGATCAAATTAAAAAGAATAGCTTGTGCGGCTTAGGTCAGGGTGCCCCCAATCCGGTTGTTTCTACCTTGACACATTTCATGGATGAATACAAAGCCCATATCTATGAAAAACGATGTCCGGCAAAAGTGTGCCGCGCCTTGATCAAATATGAAATTCTGGATGGTCCCTGCACCGGCTGTACAGTCTGCGCTCGGAATTGCCCGGTGGGTGCAATATCAGGTGAGCGCAAGCTTACCCATGTAATTGACCAGGATATTTGCATCAAATGCGGTATTTGCTATCAGGTTTGCCAATTTGACGCGATAGAAATTAATTAATGGGTTATTGAATAGGAGAGGCTATGCCATCTGAGACCATGAATGAAGAAAAAACGATTTTAGAAGTCCGGGAAATTGTCAAACGGATTGGCTCGACCCGTGCCGATCTGATCCCTGTCCTTCAGGCAATCACCAATGAGATTGGGTTTATTTCACAGACTGCGATGGAAGAATTGTCCGCACTGATGAACCTTCCAACAAAAGAGATCAACTCAGTAGCAACTTTTTACAGGATGCTCTCAACTCAGCCCCGTGGCAGACATGTAGTCCAGTTCTGCGAAAGCGCGCCTTGCCATGTGGTTGGAGGAAGAGAAGTTTTTGCCGCCCTCAAGCAAGCTCTCGCACTTGAGCCTGGTCAAACCAGTCCAGACAATAAGTGGACCTTCCTGACCACCAGCTGCCTGGGTGTCTGCGGTATTGGACCGGTGATGTTGATCGATACAGACATGTACGGAAATGTTACCCCTGAGCAAGTTAATCAAATACTCAGCCGTTATGAATAGGAGATTTCTATGAAAGCAGTACGATCAATGATCCTGGTATCAAATGATCCTGAAAGTATTGTGCGAGGATCTGAAAAAATATTTACCGCCTTTCAACAAGAATTGCAGCACTACGGATTAACTGATGAAGTATCACTTTCAATGGTCGGTGATCTGGGCTACAGCTTTGCCTCGCCTTTGGTGCTGATCTATCCTGAAGCGGTTGTATACGGTCCAATTAATCCGACCGATGTTCCCTTCATTGTTGAAGAGCATTTGTACAAAGGACGCATCGTCGAAGAAAAACGTGCCCCAGCCCACGAATTGTCTGGCAGGGTTGCCTGGCTTTCAGCCCGCAAAGGTACCTTACCTGCTGAAAACCGCGTAGTCCTCAAAAATGTCGGCATCATTGATCCTGACAGCATTGATGATTACATTGCCCATGATGGCTATCAAGCCCTTGGCATTGCAGTCCAAAAAACACCCGATGAAGTAATCTCAATCATTAAAGAATCAGGATTACAAGGTCGTGGTGGTGCAGGGTTCCCAACAGGCGTCAAGTGGGGCTATGTCAATAAAACCTACGGTGATAAAAAATATGTGGTCTGTAATGCGGACGAGAGCGAACCTGGAACATTTAAAGATCGGGTTGTTCTTGAAGGTGATCCTCACGCCATCATTGAAGCGATGTTGATTGCCGCTTATGCGGTGGGAGCCGATGAAGGTTATATCTACATCCGTGGTGAATATCAACTGGCTATCGATCGGGTCGAAACTGCCATCAAACAAGCCAAAGAATATGGTTTTCTGGGTGAAAAGATCTTTGATTCAAATTTGAATTTCAAACTACATGTTCATGCCGGCGCAGGAGCCTACATCTGTGGTGAAGAAACCGCCCTGATCGAGTCTATTGAAGGCAAACGGGGTGAGCCGCGTTCACGACCTCCCTATCCAACCACCAACGGTTTGTGGGGTAAACCGACCCTGGTCAACAACGTGGAAACACTCGCAAATATTCCTGCCATCATCCGCAATGGCGCTGAATGGTATCGGGCTCTTGGCACCCCTTCAAGTCCGGGTACAAAGGTCTATACCGTCTTAGGCAATGTCAACGTGACTGGTTTGATCGAAGTCCCGATGGGCATCACCCTCCGGGAAGTAGTATCGATTTACGCCAAGGGCATGAAATCTGGCAGCTTTAAATTAGCTCAGACTGGCGGCTCCAGCGGCTCTATTATTCCCGCGAGCTTACAGGATACACCGATGGATTTCGAATCCTTCAAAAAAGCTGGTGTTTCGCTCGGTTCAGGTGCCTTGCTCATCTGCAACGACGAGGTCTGTATCGTAGACCTTGCCAAAGTTCTGCTAAACTTCTTTAGAGTGGAATCTTGCGGCAAGTGCACCCCCTGCCGCATTGGAACAAAACGCGCTTATGACCTGCTTACAGACATCAGTCAGGGCAAAGGCAAGCTTGAAGACCTTGAAGAGCTTTTGACTCTCAACAAAGAAATGCTCGAACTTTCAAACTGTGGTCTTGGTCAAACTGCCGGTGTGCCTCTGCGGGATATGTTGAATTATTTCCGCGCAGAAGTTGAAGCACACATCCGTCTTGGAGTTTGTCCAACCGGTGTTTGCCCGATGCACGCATCATAAACGAACAAATCTAAATCGATCACGCATAAATAAAATACTCATAGCTGACTGTAGAATCAAACCGGCTATGAGTATTTTTCTCTCTATTTAAGACATCGGCATTCTAATTTGTTATTTAGAATGCCGATCATTTACAACAAATGGCTTCTCAAAACACCCAACTTTCAAGCTGTGTTTCAGCTTCTTTCCGTTAGCTTATGTCTAATTATGCCTACTTGGCCTGGGCTGGTTCCCCTTCGGATTTTTTTCCCAAGAGGTTGGTAAAGCCATAAACTGCCATAATCGAACCAAAAGCGATGGTACCTAATTTGCCGCCTGCGCCTCCAAATATGGGTGCGCTGTAAACAAAGATGACACCAATGAATAAACCTGCAACAAACAACATCCAAATTTTTGGAGCACGAGCCTTGCTTGACATACCTGCAAAGCCGGAACAAATGGCAACTACCGCCAAAGTTCCACCAATCTCTGGAATAAGTGGCAGAATCAGTCCGCCCAGCAGACCCACAAAACCAGACGCAAGTACAGCGCCATGTCCTCTGATGACATTGAAGTAGTAGGTCAGCGGTGCGGCGATTAATGCAACAAGAATGATCATCAAAATTTGAGAGGTTTCATAGACCGGTGCAGCAACGAACTCTCTGCCGAGAATGAGGCTTGTAATGATCGTGCTGATAAAAGCAATTGTTCCTAATTTACCTCCAAAACCACCAAATACATAACTGCTCAGGACGTAGATGATACCGGCAATTGCACTAGCGATTGCGACCTCGGAGCGAGTAAATAAAAGTGCATTGGATGTCATTCCGACAAAAGCGCCACAGTAAAGAGGTACGGCATGCTTTGGCACAACCAAATATGCAATAATCGCTACAAGGCTGGCTCCAACCACTGCGCCAAGTTTAAAGTCACGGCAAAATATACAGGAGACAACACCACCGATTAATACACCCAAAAATTCATAAACATGCTTAATTAAAGGAAGTTCGTCGTTAAACTTCTTGTCTGCCAGAATACGTTTTCCCTCAGAAAAAATTGTGATAAGGGCGCCTGCCAGGACGATCAATGAGACGATTCCAGCAATCCATTGAGTCTTTAGTCCAGTGAAGACTGTCGCTCCAAGCAAGGCAATTACAGTGACAGAAAGGATGATGAAACCTAAGAATGGAATCCAGCGTTGATATTTTTGCATATTAAAATTTCTCCTTTGTGAATAATTTAACGTTCTGAAATTACAACCCGAATATTATAGCATGGGAAGAGAAGAACTGAGGTGGTTTCCTCCTCCGATTGCTCGTTTGATATTTTTTATTTGATTGGGTTTTCAAATTAAAAATAAGATTTAGTGAAATTGTTTAAAAAGTAATTCGTGATTTTTTGCACAAGTTAGTGTCAAGGCAATTTAGAAATGTCCTAATCTCAGCAATTTAGAAATGTCCTATT